>CALKVR010001097.1 GCA_938004815.1 uncultured Polyangiaceae bacterium
GCGGCGCGAGCGCGAGCGCGGCGAGCCCCGGTGCGCGCGGGTCGGGGGCGGATGCGGCGCCCGGGACGTCGAGCGGTCCCCCCGGGCAGCATCAGTGTCAGAACGGTCATCCGGTCGACATGGGCACCGGGCACGTCGTCGACCAGGCGGTCGACCTCGAGATCGATGGGCTCATCCCGTTCGTGTTCAAGCGGTTCTATTCGTCCGGTCGCCGCAACGACCTCCGCGCCACCCTGGGGCCCGGCTGGGCGCACAACTGGGAGATGTCGGTCTGGGAGGAGTCGAGCGTTACCGTCCTGCGCGACGCCGAGGGGCGCAGCGTCTTCTTCGAGCAGATCCCGGTTGGGGGCAGCGCATTCCACCGTGGCGAGAGGATGCAGCTGAAGCGTCTCACCGGCGACCGGTGGGAGATCTTCCACCTGAAGACGCGGTGGACGTACCGCTTCGAGGCGTTCGAGCCCGGGGGGCAGGCCGCCCTGCGCGAGGTGCGAGATGCTTGGAACAACAAGATCGCGCTCCTCTTCGAGCACGGCCGAGTGTCGACCATTCTCGATACGGCAGGTCGCACCTTGCACGTTTCATGGAAAGGCCAGCGGATCTCGCGCCTCGATCTCCGTGTCGGGGGGTCGTCCGAGCTGGCCGTCGAGTACGCCTACGACGACGCGGGCTGCCTCGCGGCCGTCACCGACGCGCTCGGCAACAGCGAGACGTTCGCCTACGACCCCCAGCGCCGGATGGTCGCGACGACGCTCAAGACGAACGTCACCTTCCGATACGAGTACGAGGCCGACACCGGACGGTGCAGCCGCACGTGGGGCCCCAAGGGTCTGTACGACCTCGTCTTCCGTTACGACCTGGAGAACCATCGTACCTTCGCAGACGGCGAAGAGCCGCGCGTCTACACCACCGACGATCACGCCCACGTCACGAGGGAGGCGCTCCCGAATGGGGTGGTCGTCGAGGAGCGCGCGTACGACGACGACGGCTTTCTCATCGCCGAGGTGAACGGTGCGGGCGAGGGAACGAAATATTGGTACGACGCAACCGGCAATCTGCTGAGGACGGTCGACGCAGAAGGTGCGGTGGTCGCGTGGGAGTACGACGGCGACGGCCTTCCGACCCGGCGCATCGACGCATTGGGGCAGGTCGCAGAGTACCGTCACGATGCGCGCGGCGCGCTGACCCATGCCGCCGCCGCGACCGGGCTTTCGCAGACGCTGACGTACGACGAGCGCGGCCGGCCCACGCAGATCATCGCGAGCGATGGCGTCGGCACGACCTATGAGTACGCTGGCGCCGCCCTGCCCGTGGGCGAGATCGACTCGCTCGGAAACCGCACCGTGTACGGCTATGACGCGCTCGGTCGCACCGTCGCGAGGACGGACCCGCGCGGAGGGGTAACGCGCGTCATACGCGACCGGCTGGGTCGCGTGCTCACCCTCGTCCGGCCCGACGGCGGCAAAGTGGCACGCAAGTACGACCAGCGCGGCAACCTGATCGAAGAGGTCGACCCGACCGGGCGCGCGACCCGATTCAGCTACGCCGGTATGGGGGTCGTCACATCGGTCTCGACGGGCGATGGTCGGGATTGGCGTTTCAAATACACTTCGAACGAGCGCCTCGCCGAGATCAAGGCGCCCACCGGAGAAGTGTACGGCTTGGCCTACGACGAGGCGGGTCGTGTCGTTACCGAGACGTCCTTCGACGGCGGTGTGCTGCGCTATCAGCGCGACGCCGCCGGCCGCGCGGCGCGCGTCGACTACCCCGACGGCAGCTGGCGCGCCTTCGATCGCGACCGCAACGGGCGGCTGCGAGCGGATCGGGGCAGCGACGGTTCGCTCCTCTCGTTCAAACGCGACCGTCGCGGCCAGGTCATCGAGGCGAGCGTGGAGTCCCCTTCGGGATCCGAGGTGACCGTCTTCGAACGCGATCCCTTCGGCCGCCTCGCCGTGGAGCGCCAGGGCGACACGGCGATTCGGTACGAGCGAGACGCGCGCGGTCGTGTGGTTACGCGTGTCCTGCCGGACGGCACACGCACGGACTATCGCTACGACCCACGCGGCGGCCTCGCGGGCGTCTCTCACGCGGGGCGCGCGTTCCACATCTCACTCGATGCCAACGGCTTCGAACAGACGATCGAGCCTGAAACCCGTCAGTTTCGGCTGTCCTCGAGGCACGATGCGCTGGGTCGCGTCGTCGAGCAGGTCGCGCGACCGGGGCCCACCGGAGGCCCAGGTGGAGAGCCCACGCTGCGCCGCACCTATCGGTACGACGCCGGGGGCCGCGCCGATCGAATCGTCGACGATCGCTGGGGCCTCACCGAGCTTCACTATGACCAGGCCGGCCTCTTGACCTCCTCGACTACGACGCTAGCGAGGGGAGCGGGCGCCAAGCCCCAGGTGACGATCGATCGCTTCGAGTACGACCGGGCTGGGTCGCTCGTCCGTGCGCTCGACGCGCTCGCCTCGCCGGCCGCGAGCGCCCCTTGGAAGCTTGGCCCCGGGAATGTCGTCGCCCAAACGGCCACCCAGAAGTACGCCCACGACAAGCGAGGTCGTCGCATCGGACAGCGAGACCTGACCAAGACCGAAGGAGACGAGCGTATCGTCGAGTATTCATGGGACGTCCGCGATCGGTTGATCGAAGCCCGCATGCCCGGCGGGCGCGTGGTTCGCTTTCGGTACGATGCGTTCGGTCGCCGGATCTCGAGATCGGTCTTCGAGCGGGGGAACGCGTCGCCTGACGAGACCACCCGGTACTGGTGGAGCGGTGCCGTGTTGGTGATGGAGCACCGGCCCGATGGAGGAACGCGCAGCTTCGTGCACCGTCCTGGCACGTTCGAGCCGCTTCTCCACGCCGAAGGCGGCGAGGTGCTCGTCTACGTGCTGGATCAAGTGGGCGTTCCGCGTGAGCTCGTCGACGGCTCGGGCAACATCGCGTGGAGCGGCCGGTTCGGAGCTTGGGGGCAGCTCGAGTCCGAGGCGCACGACCCGGCTCGTGCCCACGCAAACAAGCGTGTGTCCACGCCCTTTCGTCTCCTCGGTCAGGTCCACGACGATGAGACGGGTCTCTCCTGGACGCTGTTCCGCGTCTTCGATGCGGTGACGGGTCGTTGGCTCAGCCCCGACCCGATCGGAGCGCGAGGTGGGCTCAACCTCTTCGCGTTCGACGGGGCGCCGACGGTGGTGGTCGATCCGCTCGGGCTCAGCACCGGCGATCCACACGATCACGGGGGCGATGCCGTCACGGATGTCGAGGGCAGCACGCCGCCCTTCCGTGGCCCTCCCGGCTCGACGGCGCGCGGGCAGACGCAGTCGCGAACCTACGGCGAAGACGGTTTCCCCGCGCGTGATCGCGACCTGGGCCACCCTGACGAGGCCGGCATCGGAAGCGGTGACCACGTCCACGACTGGGGACGCCCCGCGGGCGGCGGACCGCCACGAGCAGAGGACCGCGGAACGTCGCGGCTGCCGCGCGAGGGTGATCCACCGCCGCCACGCGGCCCGGGCGTCCCGCCACCGGCAGGAGACTCGTCATGACGGCGGTCGCACGCGACGATAGCGGGTTCGTCAGGGGCTTCAGCTACCACGACGGCTACCTCGATGGTCTGGTGCTCGGTGACGCCGGGACCGTGTACCTCGGGCTGCGCGCTCAGTCTGGTGAGCGCCGGGTTCTGACGCTGCGTGGGGTCGAGGCGCTCTCCGTGCACGGGCTACGCGAGGGGAACATCGTGCTCAATCTGCGCGTCGTGCTCGCAGCGACGGCGGGCGCCGACGCCGAGATCGCGCGGCTCCTTTCGGAACGCCTCTACCTGGAGCCCCGAGATCTGACGGCGGATGTGTTGCTGTTTCGGCTCGAGTGCTCGTTCGGCGCAGAGATCCTGGCCGTGTGCGCCGATGTCGAAGTCAGCGCGCCCGGGGCATCCCTGGGTCCGAGCGGAGTGACGGCCTGACCGCGCCGCGAAGCGGTACGAGCGAGGACGATTCGCTTCGTCACGGGGTAGGGGCGAGCTATCCTGCGTCCGGCCCGTCGATGCTCGTTTCTGCCACGAACGGCTGACGCGGCGCAGGTTCCAGAGGAGCATCGCGGGGAGCACGGAGCACGATGGGAAAAGTCACCGCGCTGATGATGGACGTCATCACCGAGAAGTCGGGCCACACGATCGTGCCCAACGCGGTGAGCGTCTGCATCACGCCGTGCGCGCCGAGCCCGGTCCCCATCCCGTACCCGGTCGTGGGCAGCGCGGTAGAGGGCATCACCGACCCACCGATGCGGACGAAGGTCGAGGGGCAAAAGTTCGCGACCACCGGGTCGGTCATCAAGACCTGCCACGGCAACGAGCCCGGGACGCTGAAGGAGACCTGCAGCCTCAACACCGCCGGCCCCTGCTTCATCATCATGGGGGCGCCCATCGTGATCGCCGAGCTCGGGATGATGGGCATCACCGGCGCGCTCTGCATTTCCAACAAGGCCATCACCGTCGGCGCAGGCGGCAGCGCCAGCGGGGCGGG
>CALKVR010001098.1 GCA_938004815.1 uncultured Polyangiaceae bacterium
TGATCACGTTCCTCTTGGCGCCGTGGTTCATCCGTGAGCTCAGGCGCAAGCAGATCGGGCAGGTGGTGCGCAAAGAGGGCCCCGAGTCGCACCTCGTCAAGGCGGGGACGCCGACGATGGGCGGCGCGCTCATCCTCCTGTCGCTGCTCGTGCCGACGGTGCTGTGGGCCGACCTGCGGAACCCATTCGTGCTCGCGACGACGGCGGTGACGGCCGGCTACGGGCTCATCGGCTACCTGGACGACTACCTCAAGATCAAGCGCAAGAGCTCAGGCGGCCTCGCCGGCCGCTACAAGCTGGTCGGGCAGGCCCTCATCGGCGGCGCCGCCATCGGCTACACGTTCCTGCTCGACGATCGGATGCCGCCCGACTGGAGCGCGATCAAGACGCACCTCGCCATCCCGTTCGCGACGTTCCCCAAGTACTCGGTCGAGCTGAACCTCTACGTCTACATCGCGTTCGCCGTCTTCGTCGTCGTCGCCACCTCCAACGCCGTCAACCTGACCGACGGCCTGGACGGTCTCGCGATCGGCCCCGTGATGATCAACGCGGGCACCTACCTCATTTGGGCGTACGTGGCCGGCGCGACGATCGCGCGCCTCTCGCTCGCCGACTACCTCGGCATCCCGAAGATCGCATCTGCCGGTGAGCTCAGCGTCTACTGCGGCTCGGTCATCGGGGCCGGCATCGGTTTCCTTTGGTACAACACGTACCCCGCGCAGGTCTTCATGGGGGACGTCGGCTCGCTCGCGCTGGGCGGGGGCCTGGGGATGCTCGCGGTCTTCACCAAGAACGAGCTGCTCTCGGTGCTCCTCGGCGGCATCTTCTTCATCGAGGCGGTGAGCGTCATCACGCAGGTGATCTCGTTCCGCATGACGGGCCGGCGGATCTTCCTGATGGCCCCGATTCACCACCATTACGAAAAGAAGGGGTGGGCCGAGCCGAAGATCATCGTTCGGTTCTGGATCATCTCCATTCTCTTGGCCCTCGTCGCGCTTGCGTCGATGAAGTTGAGGTGAGCATGCAGACGACCCTCGGCGCCGAGAGGAAGAGCCTCCCCAAGAACCGACCGTCCAAGGCCGACGCGCCCGCGCCCAAGAAGCCGCTCGCGCCGATCTCCGAGCTCCTCCATTCGAGCCCGGACGGGCCGGTCGACTCGCTCCTCGCCGCGATCGTCATCGCCCTCATCGGGTTCGGCGTCGTGATGGTCTATTCGGCGAGCGCGGTCGAGGCGACGACGCGCTACAAAGACCCCGAGTTCTTCCTCAAGCGCCAGGCGATCTGGGGCGCGCTCGCGCTCTTCGCCATGTGGGTGGCGAGCCGGATCGACTACCGCCGCCTCAAGGCGCTCACCTACCCGGTCTTGCTCGCCGTCACGGGCATGCTCGGCCTCACCGTCGCCGGCTACGGCCACCGCGCCGGCAACGCGGATCGCTGGCTCCAGCTCGGCCCGGTCCACATCCAGCCCGCCGAGCTCGCCAAGCTCGCGATCGTCATGTGGCTCGCCTACTCGCTCTCGAAGAAGGCGGACCAGATCAAATCATTCGCAGTCGGTTTCCTCCCCCATCTGTTCGTCTCGGGTGTGCTCATGCTGCTGTGTCTGAAGCAGCCAGACTTCGGCAGCGCGGTCGTTCTCCTCTTCCTTACCTTCACGATGCTCTTCGTCGCGGGCGCGAAGGTCCCGTACATCGCGGCCTTCACCATGCTGCTCGGCCTCGGCGCCGCGGCGGCGATCCGGTTCTCGAACTACCGCTACGCGCGGTACGTCTCGTGGATCGACATGGACGCGCACCGCGACGGCTTGGCCTATCAGCCGTTCCAGTCCGTCATGAGCTTCGGGTCCGGGGGGACCTGGGGGCAAGGCCTCGGCCGTGGCCTCCAGGTCCTCTACCTCCCCGAGGCGCACACCGACTTCGTCAGCGCCATCATCGGTGAGGAGCTCGGCTTCGTGGGTGTCGCGTGTTTGTCGGCGGCCTACCTGGTCGTCGTCGCGCGCGGCGTGAAGGTCGCGCTCGAAGCCAGCGACGACTACGGTAGCTTCCTCGCGTTCGGGATCTCGACGCTGTTCGGCGTGCAGGCGCTCACCAACCTCGCCGTCGCGATGGCCATCCTGCCCACGAAGGGCCTCACCCTGCCGTTCATCAGCTACGGCGGCTCTTCGCTCCTCGTGAACGCGGCCGCCATCGGCGTGCTCCTCGGCATCTCGCGGCCACGGCGGCGCATCGCCCCCGAAAGAAAGCGTGAGCCGGCGCGGCCCCTCGAGCCGCTGCCGAGCGCCACCGCGGTCGTTCTCACCAACGCCGATCAGGGGGCGGCCGAGTGGTGAGCGTCCTCATCGCCGGCGGCGGGACGGGCGGCCACGTGTTCCCGATGATCGCGGTGGGGCAAGCCGTTCAGGCGGCGGCCCCGACCGCCGAGGTCTTCTACGTGGGGACGGCGCGCGGCATCGAGGCGCGCGCCGTACCCGATGCGGGCGGCGATCTCGAGCTCGTCGACGTCGCCCCCCTGCGCGGGGGCGGCGTGGGCGGCTTCGCGCGCGGTGTCGTGCAGGCGTTCCGTGGCCTCGCCGCTTCGCGGCGGCTCATCGCCCGCCGCCGGCCCGACGTCGTCTTCTCGGTCGGCGGCTACGCGGGCGGCCCCATCGCGCTCGCCGCGCGCATGGCCGGCGTGCCCGTCGCGATCCTCGAGCCCAACGCCGTGCTCGGTCTGACGAACCGGTTGCTCGCTCCGATCGCGTCGCGCGCCTACACCGCGTTCGGTGATCTGCACGAGCGGTTCCGCGGCGACGTGGGGCTCAAGACGGGCGTGCCGCTCCGCAGGACGATCGCCCCGTCGCCGTACGAGCCCTCCGTGGGGCGCTTTTCGGTGCTGGTGCTCGGCGGCAGCCAGGGCGCCAAGGCGCTCAACGAGCGCGTCCCCGACGCGTTCGCGAAGATCGTCGCCGCCGTCCCCGAGGCGCGCATCGTCCACCAGGCCGGCCGCGGTCGTGGCGACGACACCCGCGCCGCGTACGAGCGCGCGGGTGTGCCCCACGACGCGGCCCGGGTCGTCGAGTTCATCGACGACGTGGGGGCCGAGCTCCGCGCCGCCGACGTCGTGGTGCAACGGTGCGGCGCGAGCTCGCTCGCCGAGCTCTGCGCCACCGGTCGGGCGAGCGTGCTCGTGCCGTTTCCTTTCGCGGCCGATCAGCACCAGCTCCGGAACGCCCGGAGCCTCGAGCGCGCCGGGGCCGCCATCGCGCTCACCCAAGACGAGGCGACGCCGGTCGCGCTCGCGGGGGCCCTCGTCGATCTCGCGCGTGATCCGGGCCGGCGCGTCCGCATGGCGCGCGCTGCCCTCGAGGTCGCGACGCCCGACGCCGCTCGCGCGGTGGCCGAAGACCTCTTGCACTTGGCCGAACGGGCCAACCCGCGAAGGAGCTAGCGTGTTCAGAGGTCGCGTACGCCACATCCATTTCGTCGGTATCGGCGGCGTCGGCATGAGCGGCCTCGCCGAGATCTTGCGCTCGCTCAGCTTCGACGTGTCGGGCTCCGACCTCAAGGCGTCGGGGACGACGCAGCGGCTCGGCGGGATCGGCGTGCGCATCGACGTCGGACACCGCGCCGAGAACGTCGCCGGCGCCGACGTCGTCGTCTACTCGAGCGCGATCACCGCCGAGAACCCCGAGCTCGCCGAGGCCCGCGCGCTCGGGACGCCCGTCATCACCCGCGCCGAGATGCTCGCCGAGCTCATGCGCCTCAAGTACGGCGTCGCCATCGCCGGCTCGCACGGCAAGACGACGACCACCTCGCTGGTGGCAACCGTCCTGCGATCGGCCGGGCTCGATCCGACGGTCGTGGTGGGCGGCAAGATGGCGGCGCTCGGCTCGAACGCGCGGCTCGGCGCCGGCGATCTGCTCGTCGCCGAGGCCGACGAGAGCGACGGGAGCTTCTTGCGCCTAACCCCCACCGTCGCGGTCGTCACCAACATCGACCCCGAGCACCTCGACCACTACGGCTCTCTCCCCAAGCTCAAGGACGCCTTCATCGAGTTCGCCGCGCGCGTGCCGTTCTACGGGCTCGCGGTCCTTTGCCTCGATCACCCGCAGGTGCAAGACATCCTGCCGCGCATCCAGCGGCGCTACGTGAGCTACGGGCTCAACCCGCAGGCCGACTATTCGGCGCGCGCGGTGCAGTTTCGCGGCCTCGAGACGAGCTTCAACGCCTACCGGCGTGGCATCTCGCTCGGTGGGTTCACGGTCAAGATGCCGGGCGCTCACAACGTCCTCAACTGCCTCGCGACCATCGCCGTCGCCGACGAGCTCGAGGTGCCGCTCGACGTGACCAAGCAAGCGCTGTCGACGTTCGGCGGCGTCGCTCGCCGGTTTTCGGTGGTCGGGCGCGCCGCCGGTCGAACGCTCGTCGACGACTACGGGCATCACCCCGCCGAGGTCCGGGCGACCCTGGACGCGGCCCGCCGCGCCTTCCCGAGTGAAGATCACCGGGTCGTCGTCGCGTTCCAGCCGCACCGCTACACGCGCACCCGCGACCTGTTCGACGATTTTTCCCGCGCGTTCAACCAGGCCGACGTGCTCGTCGTGACCGACATCTACGCGGCCGGCGAGCAGCGGATCGACGGCGTGAGCGCCGAGCGCCTCGTGCAGTCGATCCGCGAGCACGGCCACCACAACGCGCACTACGTGCCCGACAAGACCGAGCTGCCGGCGGTGCTCGAGGGGCTCACCCGCGAGGGCGACATCGTGATCGCGCTCGGCGCCGGCGACGTGAACGCGTCGCTCGCGGGCCTCAAGGCGCGCCTCGAGGCCGCGGCCAAAAAGGAGCAGACCCCGTGACCGCGCCCCGCAACAAGCGGACGCGCGTCGACTCGGCGGCCGACGCCGAGTCGCCGAAGCCGCCGGTGGCGCAGGGCGCCAGCGTCCGGCCGCCCGCGAAGAAGGGCGCGCCTTCTTCGTCGCGGATCGGCCGCGCGCTGGGCTCGGCGTTCGGTGTCGTCAAGGTCGGGCTCGGCGTGGTGGCGGTGGTCGGCGCGTCGGTCGGCGTGGCGTGGGGCGCGAAGCAGTACATGCTCACGAGCCCGCGCTTCTCGATCAAGACCGTCACCGTCGACGGCAACCAGCGCCTCGCCCCCGACGAGGTCGCGCGCGCCGCCGGCGTCGCCGTGGGCGACAACGTGTTCGCGTTCGACCTCGACGAGGCGCGCCACAAGGTCGAGAGCGACCCGTGGGTGAAGAGCGCCACCGTCGCGCGCAAGCTGCCGGGGTCGGTCGTGATGAAGATCGTCGAGCACGAGCCGGCTGCCGTGATCGCGATCGGCGAGCGGCTCTTTCTCGCGTCGCGCGCCGGCGAGGTGTTCAAGGAGCTCGCGACCGAGGATCCGATCGACTTCCCCGTCATCACGGGCCTCGAGCCGGAGGCCGTCGTCGCCGATCGCGAGGGCACCGAGAAGCGGATCGCGCGCGCGCTCGACCTCCTCGACGAGACCGCCAAGATCGCGTTCATCACGCGGTACCCGGTCCAAGAGGTGCACCTGGAGAAAGACGGCTCGCTGTCGATGGTGGTGGGCCGTCAAGCGATCGTCCTCGCGCTCGGCCACCCGCCCTACAAGGGCAAGCTCGAGCAGGCCGATCGGGTGTTCCTCGAGCTCGGCAAGCGCAAGGCCGACGCCCAGATGGTCTTCCTCGACAACGAGGGGAGCCCCGAGCGCGTCGTCGTGAGGATGCGATGAGCCTCGATTTTGCGGCGGATGTCGCACCTAACGCACGTCGCAAAGTTGTACCGCTCCGGCGGCTTCTGGCAGCGTCCGACCGTTCCAGCGAGAGGATGCCGTGAAGAATCGCGCGGATGAGTCGGAAATCGTCGTCGGCTTGGACATCGGCACCACCAAGGTGTCCGCGGTCGTGGGCGAGGTGGACTCCGACGGGATCACCGTTCTCGGCGTGGGCAACGTGCCCTGCCGCGGGCTGCGCAAGGGCGTGGTCTCCAACATCGAGTGGACCGTCCGCTCGATCAGCGACGCCATCGAGAGCGCGCAGACGATGGCCGGCGTCGAGATTCGAACCGTCTACGCCTCGATCGGCGGCAGCCACACGCGCTGCATCGCCTCCGACGGCGTCGCCGCGGTGAGCGGCGGCGAGGTGGGGCGCGTCGACGTCGAGCGCGTCCTCGAGGG
>CALKVR010001099.1 GCA_938004815.1 uncultured Polyangiaceae bacterium
GGCGCTGCGCCGCCGGGGGCGCCCGGAGGCTGGGCTTGCACGGGCCCGCCCGGAGGCGCGCCGTAGCCGCCGGGAGGCGGCGGGGGCGGGGCGTAGCCGCCACCGCCTGGGGGAGCACCGGGGGGGCCGTACCCGCCGCCAGGAGGCGCGCCGGGAGGAGGCCCGTAACCGCCGCCGCCGGGAGGCGGACCATAGCCACCGGGGGGATAGTTGGCGGCGCTCAGCGGCTCCATGCTTTGCGGTCCGATCATACAGGCAAGCTCCTCCGAATCCGGTCGACGTCCAGGGCACGAGACCCGCGCGTGATACGCTCGCCCACAGCGCGGGCCTTCCTCGCGAGATCCCCAGGGTATCTCGCTATAGACGGGAGCCGAGCGCTTGTCGACACTCGTACCGACCCGAGCACCTCCTTCGAGCCCAACGCCCATGCCCGAGCTTCGTGCGCGCCCTCTTGGCCCTGGTGACAGGGCTCCCGGCTTCACCCTCGCCGACCACGACGGCAACCTCGTCAGCCTAGCGAGCGTGCTCGAGAAGGGCCCGGTCGTGGTTTTTTTCTACCCCAAGGACGAGACGCCCGGCTGCACGCGTGAGGCATGCTCGTTCCGTGACGCCTACGACGAGTTTCAGGCGGTCGGGGCGAGCGTGCTCGGTATCAGCTCGGACTCGGCGGGCGCCCACCGGAAATTCCGCGAGCGACACGGCTTTCCGTTCTTGCTCCTCGCCGACGAGGGCGGGCGCGTGCGCGAAGAGTGGGCCGTCCCGAAGACGCTCGGGATCTTGGACGGTCGATCGACGTACGTGATCGATCGCGGCGGCGTCGTGCGCCACGTCTTCCACTCGCAGCTTCAGGTGAAGAAGCACGTCTCAGAGGCGCTCGACGTGGTCAAGCGCCTCTGAGACCGCGGCGCGGTCACGGGGTCGGAGCCGGAGCCGGAGCGGGGGCCGGAGCAGGAGCCGGCGCCGGCGCTGCACCGGCCGCGGCCGGGCCGAGCTTCGGAGCCGCCGGCTTCTTGTCGAGGACGATGAACTGAACGCGGCGGTTCTTGGCGCGGCCGGCGTCGGTCGCGTTGTCGTCGATCGGCTTGTCCGGGCCGTAGCCCTTCGAGACGAGGCGGCTCGATTCGACCCCGCGCTTCTCGAGGGCCTTCTGAACGGCGGTCGCGCGATCTTGCGAGAGCTTCGTGTTGACGTTCTTCGAACCCTTGTTGTCGGTGTGCCCCTGGACCTCGATCTTGAGGATCTCGGGGTGCTCTTTGAGCAAGGGGGCCACCGAGTCGAGCAGCGCGTCGCTCTCTTTCTTGATGGTCGCCTTGCCGAAGTCGAACTGCACCTGCTCGAGGATTACGATCTCCTTGTCGGTCACGCGCACGAGCGTCGGGCAGCCGCGCTTGGACGGGTCGGGGTCGTCGACGCCCTTCTCCTGGGGGCACGCGTCCTGGTCGTCGCGGAAGCCGTCGCCGTCGGTGTCGCCGGGGCAGCCGTTCGTCTTCGGGTCTTCGGTCTTGAGGCCGGGGATGTCCGGGCACGCGTCGACGTCGTCCGAGACGGTGTCGGCGTCTCGGTCCTGCGGCGGCGGGCAGCCGTTCTTCTTCGGGTCGGGATCGGCAATGCCCGGCTGGGTCGGGCACGCGTCCTGAGCGTCGAGGAAGCCGTCGCCGTCTTGATCGGGCGGGCAGCCGTTCTTCTTCGGGTCGGCGTTGGCGACGCCGGCGAGCGACGGACAAGCGTCGACGTCGTCGGGGATGCCGTCGCCGTCTGCGTCCTTGGGAGCGGGCGGGGGAGCGGGCATCTCTTTGGCTACCTTGGTGCGCTCGAAGCCGATGGCGAGGCCGCCGCGGAAGCCGAAGAGGAACGCGTTGCCCGCGCCGACGTCACAGCCGTCGAGCGACTCTTCCGAAAGCAGGTAGTAGTCCGGGCCGAGCTCGGCCCACAGGATCGCGCCCGAGACCAGCGCGACCTCGGCGCCGATGCCGGCCTTCATGCCCATGCCGACGTCGCCGCTGCCCTCGCAGCGCACGGTCGTGCCGGCGACCGGGTTCTCGGGCGTGGGGTTGGCGAAGCGCGACGAGTCGACGTCCTGGAACGCGAAGGCCCCCGCGATGTTGATGTACATCGCCACCGGGTCGTACCGCAGCGGGTACGCGCGCGCGTCGATCCAGAGGTTGTTGAGCTCGCGGTAGGAGTCTTCGAACACGGCGCCGTCGACGCTGTTGTTCCGCGTGCGCTCGAGGTCGGCGTGCTCGTAGCCGATGCCGAAGCCGAAGTAGCGGATGGGACGGAAGATGCCCGTGATGCCGATGCGGAGGCCGTTCGGCGCGTCGGGGTCGCCGGCGGGGCCGTCGTTGAGGCGGCTGCCCAGGCCGAGATGCCCGAAGAAGGCGAAGCCCATGTCGGCCTCTTCTCCGCCGGTGTTCCAGGGCATCCACGTCTCTTCCATCTCGCCGGGGGGCGGGGCGACGGCGGCGTCGGCGGTGCCCGATGCGCTCGCGCCCGAGGTGCCGATGGCGGCTTGCCCGCCGACCTGCGTTCCTTCGCGAAAGGCTGTACAACGGTGATAG
>CALKVR010001100.1 GCA_938004815.1 uncultured Polyangiaceae bacterium
CGTGGGGCGCGAGCGCGCGGAGGCGGTTCAGCACCGTCTCCGCGGAGGGCCTGCGCTCGGGCGTCTTGTCGAGGCACGCATCGACGAGCGCGACGAGATCGGCGTCCGGCTCCTCGACGAGGGGTGCCGGCTTGTCGAACATCACCTTCGCCGGCAGTGCCGGGACCGCGTCTGCGCCGAACGGATACCGGCCCGAGAGCATGAGGTACACGATGACGCCGAGGGCCCACACGTCCGCTGCCGGCGTGGTCTCGGTGCCTTGCCACTGCTCGGGCGCCATGAAGAGCGGTGTGCCGCACGCGCCGGTCGCGAGCCCCGCGAGCGGGTCGTCCACGTCGACGATGGTGGCGGCGAAGCTGTCGGGGTCATCGATCTGGGCGATACGCGCGAGCCCGAAATCCAAGACGCGGATGCGCCCCTCGTCGGAGACGAGGATGTTGTCGGGCTTCAGATCGCGATGAACGATCCCGCGCTTGTGGGCCTCGGCGACCGCCTCGGCGATGGACGAGGCGATCCGCAGCACCTCGGCGCGGTCCAGGCGGCCTCGGTCGAGGCGCTTGCCGAGCGGCTCTCCCTCGACCAGCTCCATGGCGACGTAGGGCGAGCCCGCGTGCTCACCGATCTCGTGCACCATGACGATGCTTGGGTGGTTCACGCGCGCCATGGCGCGGGCCTCGCGCTGGAACCGGTGCACGGCGTCGGCGGACAAGAGACCGGGCTTGATGATCTTGAGTGCGACGTTGCGGCCGAGCTTGGTGTCCTGCGCGATGTAGACCTCGCCCATTCCACCGGCTCCGAGGCGTCGGAGCACCCGAAAGTGCTCGACCATCTCACCGAGCCGAAGGAGCGGCGGGGCCTCCGGTCCCCCGTGCGGAGCGGCCTCGCGGGGCATCGTCGTCGCGAGCGGGTCCGTGGTCGCGCCGGCCTTCGCCTCCGGCATCTGGACGGCGAGCGCGGCCACGAGATCACGGCAGTCGGCGCAACCGTCGATGTGCTCCTCGACCGCCGCTCTCGACGAGGCGAAAAGCCGCCCCTCGATCAGATCGGTGAGGAGGTTCTCGTCGAGACAGGTCATGGCCGCCGGGAAAGTGTAGCGGACGCGGCGGCGCGAGAAAGTTCATCGCAGCGGAGCGATTGTCTGCAACCGGCCGACCGAGCCGGCGTCTTGGGAGCATGAGAGCCAAATATCTGCCCGCTATCGCCCCCGTCCTTTTCCTTGCCGCTTGTGAAGCGGAGCCGCCCGCCACCGAAGACCACCTCACCCAGAAGCCGTTGGTCGAGGTTCGGTTCGAGATCACAGCCGCGATCCGAGGCGATCTCTTGGCCGGGGCCGCCGCCGAGACCAGTTGGAAAGACGCGTGCGACGGCTGGGCTGCAGAGCTCGCCGAGCTCGCCGCGCCCGCCGAGGTGGTGGACGTCGCATGCGGGGCGAAGAGGCAGGTCGTCGGCGGTTCGATGCAGCAATTTGCCTCCACCGGTACGGCGACCATCGTCGCGAAGCTACCGAAGGGGACGGAGCCGCTCGCGTTCGAGCCCGGCGCCGTCATGGGCCCCGTACGGTTCGGCGACGCCAAGGGCCTCGAAGGGTGGACCGAGACGTGCGCGTCGACGCTGCGTCGAGCCAAGGCGCTCTACGCCGAACGGATGCTGGGCGGGACCTGCGACGAGCCCAAGTCTTTCATCTCCGGTAGCGTGAGCGGGTACAAGTCCGATCCGCGCATCTGGATCGCCCCGCCCGACGGGACGGAGCTCGCAGTACCGGGCTTCGCGCAAGGCACCGGCTCGTCCGAGGAGATCGCTCACGCGGCGTGGCGTGCCTCGTGCGACGGCTGGGTCGCGACCGCAGCGCAACGCGCCGGCGTCGAGCGCCTCGGCGGGTACACGTGCGGCGAGCGAAAGACCGTCCTCAGCGGCTCCGCCTTCGTGGTCGAGTCGACGCCGTCGTTCGACGCTGTGGTCCGTCTGGAAGACGGCTCGACGCCCGACGTCGAGACGTTCACCGCCAAGGGCGAGTCGCGTTCCGACGCGATGCAGGCGAAGGCCTCCGCGATCGACGCGTGCGAGACGGAGCTGGCGGCTCGGGCAGGCGAGCACGGCGATCGGTTCCTCGCAGGTGGGTGCTCGGCGCTACGCCGGCTCGTCGGCGGGACGTCGTCGCAATACGAGGCCACCGGGACCCTCCACCATGGCGATCTGGCGCCCAAGGAAGAGCCGGCGCCCGAGCCCGCGCCTTCGCCGACCCCGAGCGGCCCCGACCCGAACCAACCCGCGCCAGCCGCCGACTGTCAGGGGCGATGTGTCGCGCTCTTGAACGCGTGCAACGTCGGCCCGGAGAACGAGTCTTGCGTGTTCATCTGCAGCCTCGAGCCGAGCGAGGGCGAGCTCGCCTGCGCCGAGACGACGGGTTGCACGGACGTCAACGCGTGGTTCGACGTCTGCGGGCTCGGCGTCGACGACTGACGCTTTTTCCCGCCGTGACCGTCATGCCGCTGCGCGAAGCGCCGTCGTTGACAAGCGGAGTGCGTACCTTCATAGTGCGCCGCCGTCGCGCCCCAGGGCGCGTCATGCCGAGGTAGCTCAGCTGGCTAGAGCAGGCGTTTCATACGCGCCGGGTCGGGG
>CALKVR010001101.1 GCA_938004815.1 uncultured Polyangiaceae bacterium
GTGCGACGGCTCGGGACGATCGTGCAAGCCGGTCGCGACCGACGGCGTGCTCCCGGACACGCTCGTGGTTCCAGCCGGCGAGGCACCGGCCGGCGGCGCGACGACCGCCAACGCGGTTTGGGTACGAGCGCTCCCGCAAGGAGCGATCCGCGGGGGCACGGGCGCGCTCGCCTATTGCGTCGCAGACGGCATGGTCGGGACCTGTCGGGCGGCGAGGTTCCCCGAGCGGCGCGACGTGATGCGCGGCGTGATCGCCAACGTTCGGCTGCGCGCCCCCGAGGCGCGCGACGTAGTCTGGGTCGCGCTCTCGAACCAGATCGCACGGTGCAGCGCGAGCGCGACCCGCCCCGAGCCGGTGTGTGTGGGCGCGACGATCATCGACCCTTCGGTCGCGGGAGAAGATCAGTGACGAACGTACGACGCTGTGTCGCGGTGCTGGCGCTGGCCACGGCGGGGTGCTCCCCCGGCGCGTCGGGGTTGTCTTCGCACACGGTCCAGGTCGGCCCGACCGAAGAGGTCGACGTCATCTGGATCCAAAAGGCCGGGCAGGTCTACCGCTGCACCGGCAAGGGCGAGCGGCCCGTCTGCGAGCGCGTCACCGCCGACTGAGCCGGCCCGCGCTCAGCGCAGCGCCGTCATGTTGACGAAAGCCCACCCGCCGGGCGTGGCGTCGATCACGACGTCTTTCGTGACGCCGCGCGCTTGGATGCGCAGCATGTGGCGGCCGGGCCGGACGCGGAAGCGAGCGATCTCGATCCTCGCCGGGAGCGTCGACCAGGAGCGCGTATCGGGCGTATCGGCGGCGGTCATAGCAGCGGAGGCGGCGAGGCCGGCGATGAGGCCGATAGCGCTCCCGGCGCCGCCGCCGTCGTCGCCGGCGCGACCGGCGGCGTGGGCTGCCTCGCTCACGGCGATGCGGGTGATCATCCGCGTGATGGCCGAGACGATGATGGTCGGCTCCTGCTCCTCGAAGGCCTTGCGGACCTCGCCCTCGACGTCCATCGCCTCTTCGAGCCCGACGGGCCGGCCATCGACCGATAGTCGCGCGGTGCCGTGGCTGCCGCGAGACTTTCCGAGCGCCGGGTAGTTCACCCAGGTGACGAGCCCCTTGGCCGCGAGCTCGTTGGCGCGCGCGTGGTCGTGGGGGCTCAGCGCCCCCGAAACGAGGGTCAGCGCGAGCCCGATCGGGATGCGGCGCGGCTCCCGCGGCGGCACGCGGCCGAAGCTCACGAGGACGAGCACGTCGCACTCTTGCGTCTGCGCCACGCTGTCGAGCGGGCCGCTCGCGCCCACGAGCTCTTTGATGTTCGGGGTCCTCGGCTCACCGCGGGTGAGCACGCGGAGCGGATCGCGGAGCGAGTCGAAGTCCGACTCGGAGAGCGCCTCTTCGTAAAACAAGAGGGCCTCGTCGATGTTGCCCGCCTTCTCGAAGGCGAAGCCCGCGAGGTAGCTGCCCACCGCGAGCATGGTCGTGTCCTCTTCTCGGTCTCGCAGGAACTTTTGCACGATCGCCAGCCGGCGCGCCTCGACCTTGGCGTCTTGAAGCTTGCGCTGCGCCAGGTAGCCGACGAGGCCCATCGTGTTGATCATCAGCTTCTCGTAGGCGGGCGCGCGGTACGCGCCGATATCGTCCGAGAAGAGGTACTTTCCGACCTCGTCGGCCGCGTCGCGGCTCATGTCGAGGAGCTCGATGCCCTTGTCGGCGGCGCCGAGGTCGCGCGTGGCGCGGCCATAGTCGCTGCGCCAGAGCTGGATCGTTCCACGCTCCAGCACCAGGAGCGCGTCGTCGGTGCGCATGTCGGCCGGCAGCGCGTCCGAGCTCTCGAGATCCATCTCCTCGTTGAGCGACTCGATCGCTTCGTTCGGCTGCCCGCGGTTGAGCGCACCGAGCGCGGTCTCGACCCGGCTCTCGTATCCCGGGCACCCCGTCAGCGCGAAGAGCGCGACGAAGGCCGCGGCGAGCGATGCCCAGCCTCGTGTCGCCCCCCCCTCGCTGCGCGAGGG
>CALKVR010001102.1 GCA_938004815.1 uncultured Polyangiaceae bacterium
CTTTGACGTCCTTCGTGTACTGCATGCGGCCGGACTCTTTCGCGTCCACTTGGCTGTAGCGCGTGTTCACACCCCTGCGCTGCATGGCGGCGGCGAACGGGGCGTAGGCTGTCTCGCCGATGTCGTGGCCGATGAGGACGCGGAGCCCCATGTGGTTCGTGAGGGGCGTCTGGTCGTGGACCTGGATCGTGTGGTGGTAGAACTTCACGTACGAGTCGGTGCCGACGTAAGCCACGCTCGCGCCCATGAGCACGGCCGCGGCGGCGGTGCCGCCGAAGAGCGCGCGCAAGTGATCGCGGTGCATCCGCTTGTGGCGCACGAGGTGGATGCCCGCGACGATGAGCCACCCGACCACCGCCAACCCGGGAAAGATCCGGATCAGCGCGGAGTAGACCATCGAGGCGCCGGCGAGGCCGAAGTACCGCTTGCGCGCGAAGCACACCGCCGCAACGAAGAAGAACAGCCAGTCTTGGCGGAGCATGGCGCCGAGCGTCCAGTAGGCTGGCGCCGACGACTGACAGCCCCAGAAGATCGCGGCGACCGCGAAGATCCGCCAGCCGAAGGCCCACCAGATCATGGCGAACATGCCGAGGATGTAGACGACGTCGATGCCGCCTATGATTTGGGCGTAGACGTACTCTTGCCCGCCGAGCTCGAAGAGCTTGCCCGGCCCGTGCAGGTTCGCGAGCAGGCCCCCCGCCAGCGTCCAGACCGGCGGCGGGTTGTACCCGTGGTCGTGCTGCATCTGGGTCCAGTAGCCGTCGAGGAAGCACTGCGACCCGAAGAAGGCGACGTCGCTCTTGTACTGTTCCCAGCGCTCGGGCGAAAAGCGCGAACGGCACTGCTCGGGGTCGGCGAGCACCTCTTCGGCCTTGATGAGGAGGTTGTCGCCGCTCAGGTTGCGGATCTTTTTCTCCGGCTTGCGTACCTCTTTGCGAAAGTCGAACTTGCGCTTGTTGCCGAAGACGGTGAGCTCGACGTCGTCACCGAGCTCGTCTTGCGCGATCGCCGTGCACTTGTAGAGGCCGTCGTACCCGATCTCGGGGAAGTACTTCGCCCCCATGTAGTAGTGGTACTGGTCCCACCGGTGGTAAAACCGCGGGTAGCCGAACTTGAACGCCTGGTAGTAGACGACGATCGAGGCGACCGCGAGCGAGATGAGGACGAGCTTCTGCCAGCGTTCGGCGACGGGCCGCTTCTGACCGTTTCTGTGGATCTCGAAGAAGACCCAACCGGCGGCGGCGAGCGAGATGAACACCTTTAGGACGTCGCACGCGCGTGAGTGTGCCGAGTCCGACCCCATCTGCGGAAGCACCTGGCCGATGCCGCCCGCCAAGAGGACGGAGACGCCCGCGCCGATCACCCCGGCGACGATCGTGAGCAGCGCGCGCGCGCGACCGAAGACCTTGTCCCGGACGCCGTAATAGACGCCGAAGACGATCAGCAGCCAGGCGAGGGGCTCGGCGACGCCCAGGGCGAGCTCGAGCTTGGCCTTGTCGGGAAAAGAGCTCTGAAGGAGGCGCGTAAGGATGTCCCGCACGGCGGCGCGACCTTACACCAAATCTCCCTGGAAAAGGCGA
>CALKVR010001103.1 GCA_938004815.1 uncultured Polyangiaceae bacterium
CTGCCTGTCTCGTGGGCTCGGAGATGTGTATAAGAGACAGGGCCCAAGAACAGCGGCGCTCTCCAGATGCAGGCGATCTGCTGGGCGCAGCTCGGCCGCGTCGACGAGGCCGACAAGCTCTTCGCCGACGCCGAGGCCGCCTACCGCGACGTGTCGCCGTTCATGTACGCGTCGCTCTGGTTCGAGCGCGGCATGATGTGGGAGCGCCAGGGCGACGCCGAGAAAGCGGCGAGCTTTTACCGCGCGTCGCTCGAGCGTCTGCCGCAGCACGCGCACGCCGCGACCCACCTCGCGCAGATCGATCCACCCGAAAAGGCCGAGGCCACGCTCGCCCCGGTCATGCAGATCGCCGACGACCCCGAGGTGAAAGCCGTCCTCGGCATGGCCAAAGAAAAGCTCGCGCCCGGCAGCGGCAAGGCCCTCATCGACGAGGCCAAGGCCGCCTACGACGCGCTCATGCAGAAGCACCCGCTTGCGTTCGCCGACCACGCCGGCTGGTTCTACTTGAAGGCGGTGAACGACCCCGCCCGCGCCGCCGAGGTCGCGCGCCAGAACCTCCAGAACCGCCAGACCCACGAGGCGTACGAGCTCGCCGTCGCCGCGCTCACCGCTGCCGGCAACACCACCGAGGCGTGTGACGCCGCCGACAAGGCGCTCGAGCGCAAGTGGGTACCGCCGCCGCTGCGCGACGTCGCGGTCAAGGCGTACGAAGCGTGCGGCAAGCCCGACAAGGCCGACGCAGCCAAGAAGCGCTGAGGCTCAGAGGCCGTACTTGTCCGCCAGGTAGACACGCACCTGGTCGGCTTCGTTGTCGGTGACCTCACCCGCGACCGCGATGAATTCGACGACTCGAAGCTCCGTGCTTCCGCCGCCGCAAAAGAGGACGGGTGCTCCAGGCGAATCGATGCTCTGGGTCGCGGTCGGCCCGGTCGACAGCGAGGCGCCCACGCGCAGCTCGAGATCCATCCCGCGAACGATGACCAGGTGATACTGCGGTGGGTTCGCCGCGAACGTCGTCGCCACGGAGGAGGGCCCGACGTCGAGCTTGAGGGTGTCCAACGCCGGTTGCGAGAGCTCGAAGTACGAATCGACGTCGGTCTTGGACCAGAGCCGCGTCGCGTTGCTCGGGCTAGGTGAGCCTGGTTTCAGGACGGCGGCGAGGAGGAACCCGTTCGTGCCCCAGTTCAGCGACGGGTCGTCGGCGATGGTGAACCCGTACCCGTTTCCGAGGCATCGGACGCCGTCGTACCCATTGATGGCAGATGGATCGATCACGGGTTGCCAGCCCATTTGGGTGTTGCCGATGGCCTGGTGCGCGTGCGGAGACTGGTCATCCCACTTCAGCACAACCCCGGGGTTCTGCGGATCGAAGACGATGCCGGCGCCGGTGTGGAGCCAGAGCGCGAGACCAGGCAGGTCGTCCGGCGAGAACGCGCCGGCGCCGCCCGCCCCGCCGCTCCCGCTCGACGCGCTCGACGAGGTCGCCCCTGACGACGCGCTCGACGCGCTCGACCCGCCTCCGCTGCCGGCGCTGGTTGACGCGCCGCTGCTGACGGCTGTCGAGCCGCACTGGCAGGGGCCGAACGAGCCGCCATCGGGCGAGCACACTTGAAACCCGGTGCACGCGTTCTCGCCGGCGCACGCGATCGATTCACCCGGCGTGCACGCGGCCTGTTGCTGGTCGGAGTCTCCACAGCTCGCGAGGATCGTTGCCCCCAAGACCAGCCAACCGCGCATCATCCCGTTAGCGTATCCGCACGGGGTTCGGCCGGCCCAGCGGAACTTTTGGCCCTTGCCGCTGTCGCTTCATCGCCATGCGATCTCGCGCTGCGCTCGTCTTCGCGGCGGTCATGGGCTGTGGGGGCGCGCCTGCGTCCGCGCCCGCGCCCGGCCCGTCGGATGTCTCGGCTCCCGTGGCGGCACCGCCGCGCGCGTCGTGCCGCCCGCGCCAGGAGGCGCCGGCGCGGCTGCCGGTCGCGACCGCGCGCCAGGGCTCGGCGGTGGCCCTCGCTCGCGACGGCGAGCGTCTGCTCGCCTACGCGGCAGACGCTGACAGCGACGTCATTCACGTCATCGACGTCGACGGCGGTGAGCAGCTCGCGCGCACCGCGCTCTCCGGCTCCCCGCGCGAGGTGCTCGCCCTCGCGGACGGGCGGTTGATCGTGACCCTCGCCGACGTCTCCCGGCTCGCCGTCCTCGAGCCCGCGGCCGACGGTGACGGTCTCGAGCTGCTCTGCGAGCGCGAGGTGCCGGCGGAACCGTGGGGCCTCGCGTCGAGCCCGGATGGCCGCAAGCTGGCGGTGACGAGCGGGTGGGCATCGACCCTCAGCATCGTCGATGCCGTCGAGCTCGAGACCGAGCGCGTCGTGCGGCTCGCGCGCGATCCGCGCAGCGTGCTCATCGACGACGACGGGCGCGCGTGGATCAGCCACCTCGTGGGCGGCCAGCTCTCGGTCGTCGATCTGCCCAAGGGCGTGGACACACCCAAGCTCGTCGATCTGGGGGTCTACAAGATGACGCCCGAGGCCGAGGACGGCGATCTCCGCTTCAAGCGCACGGGCGCGCAAGGCTACGCGCTCGCCTCCGTGACTCGGACCCTGCCGCGCGGGACGGAGGCGGGGGCGCTTCCGCGCGGCGTCGCACCGCCTGCGCCTCCGAGCACCGTGCCGAGAGCGACGCCCAAGCCGCGCACGCGCGTCCTCGCGCCGCACGTGAGCGTCGACCCTGGAGGTCCATCGCGGCGCACGGCGGTCTACTACGGGCCTCCGTTCGACGGCGTCCCCAAGCAGGCGCCGATGGTGAGCGTGATCGATCCCGAGTACGAGCGGCCGTTGACGAGCTACCTCCTCGGCACCGATCGCCGGCAACTCGCCCAGGAGTGCTTGCTCCCGCGCGCCGCCGCCGCGCGGTCGGCGACGGGGAGCCTCTACGTCGCGTGCCTGGGGATCGACGCGGTCCTCGAGCTCGACGCGTGGGCCCTCGAGCCGACGCGCGTCGAGCGGCGCCGCTTCGCGGTTCCGTCGGGGCCGACCGGCATCGCCATCGACGAAGGGTCGGGCCGCGCGGTGGTGCTGTCGCAGTTCGAGGGGGTGGTGACCGTGCTCGATCTGGACGGCAGCGCCGCGCCGCGATCGATCGCGATGCGCTACGAGCCTCGGCCCGAGGTCGCGGCCCATCGCGCTGGCCGCAAGCTCTTCTACCAGACCGATGATCTGCGCGTCGCCAACGACGGGATCGCGTGCGCGAGCTGCCACCCCGATGGGCGCGACGACGCGATCACGTGGGCGACGCCCGAGGGCCCGCGCCAGACGCTCTCGCTCGCCGGACGCACGGTTGGCACGGCTCCCTATGGTTGGGTCGGCCAGCGAGGGACGTTGCAGTCGTACATCGAGAACACGGTCGCGCGGCTGGGCGGCCGGGGAATGGGTGAGGCCGAGCTCCAGGATCTGACCGAGTTCATTCGTACGGTCGCTCCGCCGCCCGACACGTCGGTCGACGCGGCGCTCGCGAGCCGTGGCCGTGATCTCTTCTTCGACGCCGAGCAGGGCTGCGCGACGTGCCACGTCGGCGGCGTCGGCAGCGACGGCAAGACCCACGCGGTCGCGAAGTACCCGATGGAGGAGGCGAGCGCGTTCGACACCCCCGGGCTCCGCGGCGTCCACGGCTCGGCGCCGTACTTCCACGACGGACGGTACGCGACGCTGGAAGAGCTCCTCGCCGATCCGAAGAGCAAGATGGGCGGCTCGGCGAAGCTGACGCCGGCCGAGCGCCGCGCGATGGCGGCGTTTCTGAGGACGCTTTGAGGGGAGGGGGCGTCGCCGTCGTTCTCGCGCTCACCGCGACGGCGTGCGCCGCCGCGCCGATCCCGCGCGAGCCAGAGGCCGCCGGCCCGCGTCCGCCGCGGATCGCCGCACGACCGGGACCGAACCCGCCGACGAGAGGACGTGCGCCGCCGCGAGGCCAGCCGCACCGCCCGTCACGCCGCCCGCGAGCGCGCCGCCGACCGCGCCGAGCAGCGCCGCCAGCCCGCGCCCGAACTGGACCGCGGAGACG
>CALKVR010001104.1 GCA_938004815.1 uncultured Polyangiaceae bacterium
CCGCCGCCCTCGCCGGGGGCGACGATGCGAACGGCGGCGCACGTGAAATAGAACGGCTCGGGCGCGCCCACCATGTTCTGCCTGACCTGGAGGGTGCAGAGGTCGCACGGCGTGTTCGGGACGGTGAAGGTCGCCGTGAACAAGCCACCCGCCATGTCGTCGGGCAGCGTGACCTGCGCCGCGGCGTCGTCGAAGTCGGCGACGGTGGCGAGCTCGGGGGCCACCGGGGCGTAGGCGATCCGGAAGTCACCCTCGTGGTCGACGGTCTCGATCCAGCTCACGGTGATCTCGGAGCCGGCCTCGACCTCGGTGATGGTGTAGTCGGCCGGGCACTCGATGAGGCCGCCGCCGAACGTGCACCCGCACGGCCCCTCTTTGGCGTCGTCGTTGGCGATCAGCGGAGGCGGGTTCTCGAGGACGGTGTGGGCCGAGGCGGAGACGGGCACCGTGAGGAGGGCGAGGACCGAGACCAAGACCGACTGCTTCTGCATCGCGGCGGCATTCTACACCCACGGCAGCGGCATCGGTGGCTCGACTTGGGGCGGGCCCGGGTGCGACACTCTATCGTCGATGGCCGGCGACCGAGACGATGGCGGCTCCGAAGAAGATCGCGCGGCGATCCTGAAGCGGCGCGCCGTCTTCATCGCGGCGGCGGTCGCGGGGCTCGGTTTGGCCGCGAGCTGCGGCGAGTCGAACCCCTCGGTCTGTCTCGAGATGCCGCCGCCCCCAAACACGGCGGCGCCGGCGACCACGGACACGCCCGCCAGCGGCACGCCGCAGCCCTGCCTCGACATGCCGCCACCCGAGCCGTGCCTCGAGATCGCGGTGCCTGAGGACGCCGGCGTCACGTCCGACGACGCGGGGCGCGACGCGGGCCCCGGGCCTCAGCCGTGCCTGCGCAAAGCGCCGCCGCCCGGGCCCTGCCTCAAGGTCGCGCCGCCGCCGCCCCCACCTCAGGCGTGCCTCGATATGCCGCCGCCCAAGGACGAGTGAGCGGCGACGAGAGCGCGTCAGCGGAAGGGCGAGACCGAGTAGATGAAGATGAGAAAGCTGCCGAGCGTGACGACGCCGAGGACGATCAGCTTCTCGAGAGTCCAGGATTCACCGGGGTCGATCGGGCG
The DNA here is from genome assembly GCA_938004815.1 of uncultured Polyangiaceae bacterium. Lineage (GTDB taxonomy): Bacteria > Myxococcota_A > Polyangia > Polyangiales > Polyangiaceae > Xiheicaenibacterium. Next base: position 1,122 of record CALKVR010001104.1, read on the forward strand.
CCCAGGGGTCTTGCCGCTCATGGATGGGGAGCTTTGTCTCCCGCTGGCTCGCCGTCAAGATGCTCGCCGTCAAGATGGCGACCCGCGAAGCGCGTCCGCGACCTCGGTGATCAGATCGCCCGCGATCGCGTCGGCCGCGACGAGGCCGTCCGTGCCGAGCGCGGCGAGCCACGCTGCGTAGGCGTCGGCCACACCGGTACCACCGACGACCCGCTCGGCCGCGAGGAGCGCGAGGCGCTCGGATCGCGCCCAGCTCGCGGCGACGCCGCGTCGCTCGAGCGCGCGCGACGCCTCCTGGACGGCGAGCTCGTGAACGACCATCACGATCGGGGCCCACGGGTCGATGCGAGACGGGGGCCAGGCCCCGGCGCCCACCACCACGAGCGGGCCGAACCCGCGGCCATGCCGGCCGAGGGTGGTCGAGAGGCGCAGATCGGCCGAAGCCACCGCCGCGACCGAGCGGCCTACGTCTTCGAGGCGGGGCCGGATCTCGGCGAGCATCGCCTCTGCGAGCGGCTCTATGACGGTGCTGTAAGCAGATGCGAACTCTGGAGCGGCGAGCGCCAAGGCGATGCGCGCGATCTCGACCGGCTCGGGGGGCAGGCGCTGGAGCGCCGAGAGCGCCCAGGTCGACGACACGTCGCCCGGCCCCAGCTCGCCGACGCCGCGGAGCGCGGCCGCGAGCAGCTCGTCGACGTCGTCGTGGAGCAGGGCGAGGAGCTGGATACCCGTCGCCACGTCCTCGCGGCGAAAGAGGGCGGCCAGGATGGAAGCGTCTCGCGCGCACGGCTCGACCGCGCCGGCCGGGAGCGCCGAGCGCGCGAAGGCCTGGTAGGACTCCGAGTGGATCGAAGCGGCGCGCGCGAGCGGCGGGGCGCCCGCCCCCACCGGCACGAAGGCGAGCAGGTGGAACACCAGGTCCATGGGGACGGGTGCGGGCTTCACGGGGCGATTCTACCGGCGTAATGCCCGCTCGTGCGGCTCGTCCACCTCGGCCACGCGTGCTGGCTCCTCCAGGCGGGCACGCTGCGTGTGCTCTTCGATCCGGTGCTGGGGCCCGGGCACTCCGGGGGCACGTTCTCGATCGTTCCCCGGCGGCGCGTCGATGCCCGGTCGCTCCGCGCGGATTTCATCCTCGTCTCACACGCGCACCCCGACCACTTCGACCCCGAGAGCATGGCCGAGCTCGCGCGCGTCGACCCCGAGAGCGTGCTCGTCACCCCCGACGCGCTCGTGGCCGAGGTGGCCCGGATCGTCGGCTTTCGTACGGTGCGAGAGGTCGCGCCGGGGACGCGCGTCGAGCTCGATGACGGTCTCGTCTTGGTCACGACGCCGTCTCGAGCGCCCGACGTCGAGTGGGGGGTGGTCGCGATGGATCGCTCCGGCGTCGCGTGGAACATGGTCGACACCGTCTTCGCGAGCACCGCCGAGGTGGTGACCGCGCGCGAGGCGGCCACCGCGGGGCGACCCGTCGACCTGGTGCTCGCGCCGATCCAGCCGATGCGCGAGATCGCGCTCGCCACCGCCGACCACGTGGGCTTCGACGCGAAGCAGTACCGGCACATGCTCGGCTGCGCGGCCGCCGTGGGGGCTCGCCACCTCGTGCCCAGCGCCGCCGGCGACGCGCACGCCCCGCCCTTCACCGCGCTCAACGCGTGGGTTTACCCGGTGACCCGCGAGCGAGCGGCGCGCGACATCGTGGCGCTCGCGCCGGGGACGCGCGCGTGGCTCCCCGCGGTGGGCGAGGCGCTGGTGCTCGATGGCGGCGACGTCGGGGTCGAGCCCGGCGACGTCGCGGTCGAGCTCCTCGGCGACGATCCGGCCCGGGCGTTCCGGCCCCTCGAGCCGGCACCGCTCGTCGACTTCAACCTGCCCGGGCTCGACGAGGCGACGTACCGCGCCCGCATCGGTAGCTTCGTTCGCGACGAGCTCGCGCCAAAGCTAGGTGACGCGCTTTCGTCTCGTGACGATCTGGGCGACATTTGCATGGTGCTGGAGGTCGTGTACGAGCGCGCACGCGAGGCGTTCACTTTCGATCGGTTCGGCGGTGTGGCGCTCGGCGGCACCGACGAGTACGAGGTGCTCGACGTCGTGGCCGGCTCGATGCTCTGGGAGGTGATCGAGGGCCGCCGAGCCTGGGGCGAGCCGCTGCTCGCGGGGGCGCTGCGCGCCTCCGTGCGCGGCGTGTCGATCGCCGATGGCATCGTCCGCCCGCTCTCGATCGCGCCGATGTTCCCCTACTACGCGCTCTCGTACCGCGAGAGCGTTCGCCGCGCGGCGTTGCACCGCGCGCGGCAGGCGGCTGCCCGATGACGTCGGCGACCCCGTCCGCCCCGGTGTCGCTCACGCGCTACGCGTGGCTCTCCATCGCCGCGGCGGCGGCCACGATCGCCATCAAGGGCGCGGCGTGGTGGTTGACCGACTCGGTGAGCCTCCTCTCCGATGCGCTCGAGTCGATCGTGAACCTCGTGGCCGCGATCGTCGCGCTCGTCGTCCTGCGCTTCGCCGAGCAGCCGGCCGACGACGAGCACGCCCATGGCCACGAGAAGATCGAGTACTTCTCGAGCGGCTTCGAGGGCGCGCTCATCCTCGCGGCCGCGGTGGCCATCGGCGTCGCTGCCTTACATCGCCTGCTCGAGCCTCGGCCTTTCGGTGATCTGGGCCTCGGCCTGGCGGTCAACACCGTCGCCTCGGTCATCAACCTGGTCGTCGCGCGCGTGCTGATCACGGCCGGCAAGAAGCACCGCTCGATCGTGCTCGAGGCCGATGGTCACCACCTGATGACGGACGTGTGGACGAGCGCGGGCGTGCTCGTCGGGCTCTTGCTGGTCATCGTCACCGACCTGCCCTGGCTCGATCCCATCGTCGCGCTCGTGGTCGCGCTCAACATCCTCGTGACCGGTTGTCGATTGGTCTACGGGTCGGCGCGCGGCCTCCTCGACGTCTCGCTCCCGAGAGAAGAGCGCGAGCGGATCGAGGGGGTTTTGGCCGGCTTTCGCGGCGACGGCCTGGATTTTCACGCGCTGCGCACCCGCCAGGCCGGCACGCGCACGTTCGTCTCGGTCCATGTGCTGGTGCCCGGCGACTGGTCCGTGCAGAGGGGCCACGATCTGGTCGAGCGGGTCGAATCGGCGATCCGCGAGCTCGCGCCCAAGACCACCGTTCTGACCCACGTCGAGCCGATCGAGGACCCGTGCTCGTACGAAGACGTGGGCCTCGACCGCGTGTGACGGCTCAGGTCGACCGATGCAGCGGAAGGGAGCGCCGCTCGGCGGCGGCGGCTGCCGCTCGCGGGCGCTCGGGCAGGTCCGCGACGCCGCGCGCGCGGACGTAGACCACCGCTTCGAAGCGCTCGAGCCGGTCGAAGGCGCTGCCGTTCCAGGTCGCGCGGACGAGCGTCTGGGCGCTCGGCTCACCGAGGGGCCCTACCGCCACGCCGCCTTTGCGGAGGGCCGCCCCCCAGACTTCAGGTAGCTCCTCGATCGCGAAGCCCCAAACGAGCGCGTCGAACGGCCCCTGCGCGCTTCGCGCCTCGCGCAAGACATCGGGCGCGGTCGCGTCGCCCGTGAGCACGGTGACGCCGCCCGGCACGAGGGTGCGCGCGCGCTCGGCGAGCGCCGGGTCGAGCTCGACGGTGGCGACCCTGCCGCTCGGGCCCACGACGCGTGCGGCGAGCGTCGCGCCGTAGCCGGTGCCGCCCCCGAGGTCGAGCACGCGGGTCCCGGGCTCGATGCCGGCGAGGCCGAAGGAGCGGGCGTACGCGTGAAAGGCGCTCACGGTCGCGAGGCCCGTGCCGTCGAGCGGGATCGCGCGATCGTGAGGGCTCTCGAGCACGTGCTCCGGCGGCACGTACCGCTCGCGCGGCACTTCGACGAGCGCCTTGCCCAGGTCCGACGCGAGGAGCAGCGCCGCGGCCTCCGCGTCGTCGGGGTGGAGCGCGGTCGCCACGCGCGCCACGACCGAGGCGCGCGCATCGCGGAGGAGGGTTGCGGCCTCGTCGTCGAGCTCGAGCCGCGCGAGCGCGCGGCCGGTCCGGCCCAGGTATTGGTTCCAGGCGTAGTAGCGGCCGATGAAGTGGAGGCGGTAGCGCGCGCCCAGGTTCTCGACCTGCTCGCGGATCGCGGCCCGGAAGTACTCGGGAGCCTTGCCCTGGTAGACGAAGTTGTCGCCGATGCCCTTGAGGATGGGCGTCATCAGCTCGGTCGAGAGCGCGGTGCGCCGACGATAGTCGAGGTCGGACGACGGGTCGACCCACTCGCTCAGGAACTCTTGATCGCCGTCGTGCCACCAACGCGGGCGATGGAAGGCCTCCCACGCTTCGCGCTCGTCGTCGATGGGGGAGCCGGGGTAGAGCCGGAACGGATCGACGGAGAGAAAGCCGGTGGTGCCCTTGGGGTCGAGGAAGAGCTCCGAGAGATAGGCGGCGCTGCGACGCAGCGAGCCCTCGGTCTCGCCAGGGTGACCCATGATCACGTTCGCCCCCCAGGGCAGGTCCAGCTCGCGCGCGCGCGCCGAAATGAACCGCATCGTGTCGAGGTAGGTGTCGAGGCGGCCTGCCTTGCGGATCGTCGCCAGGTGCACCGGGTCGCCGGACTCGAGCCCGAAGCCGAGCGCGCAGTTCGCGGCCGCGAACTGCTGGAGGTCCTCGTCGTCGATCATGTCGACCCGGATGAGGAGCCAGAGCTTCTTGGCGAGGAGCTTTTCGCGGGCGAGCGCCTCGAGGAACTCGCGCCGCCACTTCTTGCGCATGCCGAAGAGCGCGTCGGCGATGTAGACGGTCGTGTTCTCGAGATCGACGAACGCGGCGAGGCGGCGCATCTCGTCGACGGCGCGCTCGACCGAGTAGGCGCGCCAGCTCACCTCGCGCTTCGCCCGCTCCATGCAAAACGCGCAGTCGAAGGGGCAGCCGCGCGACAGATAGACCTGCACCTGCGGGGCGACGCGGCCGAGCACCGGGCGGTACCGATCGAGGAGCGACCAGTCCGACGGCGGCAGCTCGTCGAGGTCGGTGATGGGCTCGGGCCCGAGCACCGTCTGCCGGAGCGGCGCGCCGCCCGCGACCGACTCGACGATCGTCACCATCGGCCGCTCGCCCTCGCCGACGACGGCGACGTCGAAGCCTGCCTCGAGCAGCTCGGTGGGGCGCGCGCTCACGTGATAGCCGCCGGCCACGAACACGGCGTCAGGCAGCTGGGCACGGCCGATGTGTGCGATGGCCTCGACCTTGAGGAAGTCGAACGACGAGTAGCAAGAGAAGCCGACGATGTCGTAGCCCGTGCCGTGGGGACCGGCGAAGACGCGCGCGAGATCGACGGGGCCGAACGCACGCTCGGCGTAGAGGTCGACGATGTCGATCTGGGCGCCCGTCTTTTCCCGGACGTAGCCGGCGATCGTCACGAGCTGCGGCACCCCGAAGTTGCCGGCGGCGACACCGTCCGTCCCCGGCCAGAGCAACAG
>CALKVR010001105.1 GCA_938004815.1 uncultured Polyangiaceae bacterium
CCTCCAGGCCGGCGAGATCCCGCCCGAGATCGCGATCGGCCCCGGGCTGACCGAGTTTTCGGTCACGGTGCCGACCGACGTGCTCGCCGGGGTGGGCACGCCCGCGACGGGCGCGCGGGCCGCGCTGGGCTTCGTCTTCTTCATCGTTTGCGCCGGCGAGCTCCGCGCAGTCCAGCAGAGCGGCGAGACCGAGGCAGGCGCGTTCCCGATCGGGTGCTTCGACCAGGACGGCCGCGAGCTCGGCGCCGAGGGCTTCGTGCCCGGCTACACGCAGATCTACGTCTTCGAGGACGGCCGGTTGAACCAGAACCCGGTGGTGAACGGCATCACCTACGACGGCGCGTTCCTCGATCCCGCTACCGCGCCCCCGCAGGTGAAACGCTGCGACGTGACCGAAGAGGAGCGCAACGAGAGCGGCTGCTCGGCCATCGACGAATTCGCCGAGTGCACCACCGTGAAGTTCGACGTCGCGATCCCGGACGACGTCGCCGAGGTCGACCTCGACGCCTTCGACGCGAACGGCGAGCCCCTTCGAGAGGTCGTCTGGGTGAGCTACTTCACCGACGGCGGCGACTTCGATTCGGCGACCAAGTTGCTGAGCGACGCCGCCAAAGGCATCCAGGGCGATCACGGCACCGAGTGGGTGCCGCCCGAAGAGCCGGGGCTCTACACCGTCTGGGCGGTCGTCCGCGACAACCGCGGCGGCAGCTCGATCGTGCAGCAGCTCGTGACCGTCACCGATTAGGTCGCTCGGCTAATCGGGCTTTACCATATGGTCCTTGTCAGGACCGGGCATGGGCAGCTTGGTCGCGAATTTCTCGGCCATGTTCATGAGCCGCTCGCTGCCGTCGTGGCCTTTGGAGCAGCTGCCCGAGGCGTAAGCATTGAGCCGGTGCTTCATGGGCAATGATTTGCAGGCCGAGAAGCTTCGACGAATCAACCGCAAGCCGGCACCGAAGCATTTCTTTCGATCGGCGAAGAGATCCTTTTGGGTGTGACCCTCGGGCGTGGTGCCGTCGCCCAGGTGGATCTGCATCAGGCAGGCCGACATCCCGCTATCGCAACGCGCGCTCTTGCCGTGCTTTCCGCGATAGCAGGGCCCCTTGTCGACGTCCTTGGCGAAGCCGCTCTCGTGGTAGGCAATGGCGAGGAGCAGCGAGGCGGTGCGAGCCCGGCCTTTGGCCCCGCCGAAGACGGGCTTCGTGTCCGGGTGATAGACGTACGTATAGAGATCGCGGCCGATATCGGCATACCGGAGCTTGCGCTCGTCGACGGTCTCTTCCCAGCCGGGGAACTGGTCGTGCCTCGCTGCGCGCTCGGGCGGCGCGAACGCCACCATGAGCGCGAGCAGCCAATCTGCGACCTGGCTCATTCGGTCGGTGGTGCACTCGCCTGGTTGCGGGCGCAACGATTTGTCGCCCGTGATCCAGCGTGGCTGGAACGTTCCAGGGCTCAGCCGGCCTTGCGCGGCGCTGCGGGGGGTACGCTCGCCGCTGGGGGCGCCACCGAGCGCTTTCGGCGGGCCTTGAGGTTCATGAGCTGCTCGCGCTCGAGCCCCATCCCGCGGAGCATCGAGCGGACGAGGTCGAAGTGGTCCTCGCCGACGTCGTCGAAGTCGGCGACGGTGAGGCGCAGCAGCGTGGCGTCGGTGCGCGCCGTCATCGCGTACTCGTTCAGCGCACCGGCGTAGCCCGCGCCGCCGAGGACCATGTCGCTCGGACCGAACGCGGCGCGGATCTCGGGGGCGACGCGCCGCTCGACGTCGACGATGCCCGCGACGACGAGGTAGACCGACCTGCCCGCTCCCCCGGGGCGTAGGATCATCTCGCCGCGCGCGGCCCGCACCGTCTCGCCTCGCTTGGCGAGCTCGGCCAAGGCCTGCACGCTCGCGACCTGGAGGTGGAGGGAGCCGCGCAGGGCGACCAGCCGCTCGACCAGGGGCCCCTCGCCGACCGCCGCTTCGAGCGCCTCTTCGGGCGTCAGGTGGCGCGGCTCGAAGCCCCCGTCGGGCAAGAGCTCTTGGCGCATGCCGTGGACGGCGTGGGCCTGAACGCTGCGCACCTGCCCCGAGTACTCGAGGTTGTCCTCGAAGATCTCGAGCCACTCCTCGCGGCGCACGACCAGGATGTCGAGGCGCGAGAGGGCGGTCGCGGTACGCGAGCGCGGCCGCTGCATGTTCACGTCCAGGATGCCGATGAGCGAGCCGCCGGTGAACCGCCACGGATCCTCCGCGTCGCTCGTCAGCTCGACCTCGCCATCGACGATGAAGAAGATCTCGTCCGACTCGGTGCCCTGCTCGTAGATGACCTCTCCTGCCTCGACGACCCGCTCGCGCATGACGTTGACGAGCTGGCGCGCGATCGCCGGGGGCGGCTTGGTGGGCATGAGGACGCGCAAGAAGAGCTCGCGCTTGACCCGGGTGGCGCGGTCGACCTCAGCCATTGGCCGACTCCCTCCGCGATCGCGTGGGCGCGGCGCCGAGGCGGCCCAGCGCCGGGCGAGCGTCGAGCGCACCGAGCGCGTCTCGGGCCAGGCTGATCGAGCCGAGGTCGAGGGCGTGGTACGCAGTGAGCGCGGCGATGAGCTCGTCGGTCTCGGTCAAGAGACCGCGCACCGCGTCGTCGTGGGACGCCGGCACGCGAAGCCGCTCGGCCTCGGCCGCGTCGTCCTCGATCGCGGCCTGGGCCCGGCGGAGCGTCTCGACCACATACAGATCGTCGGCCACGAGCTTGAGGAGCTCGCGGGTCTCGCGCGAGGTGATCGGCAGGGCATCGAGAAACTCGAGGGCGTTGCCCCGCGCGCGCTTGTCGCCCCGAACGACGGCGCGGTGCACGCTGAGGAGGTCTTCGTTGCGGTGCGCGATCTGCAGCGCTCGGAACACGCGCTCGAGAGACTGCTGGATCTTGTCCTCCAGCAGTGAGCGGAGCGCGCCGCCGACGTCGGTGTCGCTCACACTGCGGCCCTCGGTCTCGCGCTCGAGCGCGGCGACGAGGCCCTTGAGGCGAAAATGCTCGATCAGGTTCTTTCTCACTTCTTGCTCGAAGAGCGCCTTGTCGAACTTCAATCGCTCACCCTTCTTGGCGCTGCTGCCGGCCGAGAGCGTGCCGAGCGCCCGCAGCACCTTGAACCGTACGGCGCCGCTCCGCTCGGCGCCGAGCCGAGCGCTCAAGAGATCGACCACCGGCTGGGTGGGAAAGCGCGCGAGCGTCCGGGGGATCTCCAGGCGGACGCGCTCGGGGGTCGCGTCGTCCTCGAGCGCCTCTTGCAGAGGGCCAAGGGCCGCGTCGCCCATCGAGACGAGCGCGTCGCGCACGACCGCCCGCCCGTCTCGAGCGCCGAGCTGCGAGACCAGGTACGGCAAGAACCGCGCGTCGCCGGTTCGCTCGATCGCGGTCGCGGCGAGCGGCGCGACGCGAGGATACGCTCGACGACGGGCAGCCACCGGGGGTCGCCGTGCTCGCCGATCACCTCGAGGAGGGCGCTGCGCGCGACGACCCCCTCTGCGCCCTGCTGCTCGAGCAACGACGCGAGGTGCGCGTCCTCGAGGAGGTCGCGGTCGGGGTCGCGGCGCGCGAGAAAGAACGTGGCGCACGCGCGGACGGATGCGCTCTCGTCGTCGAGGCCCCGCTTGACCGACGCCTCGTGCCCCGCGGCTGCGAGGGCGCGCAGGGCCGCCGCGCGCACCTCGGCGTCGGGGTTGTCGACGAGCCGCTCGGCGAGCTCTCTCCAGTCGTGGCGGTCGGGGCTGGCGACGACGGCCAGCGCGCGCACGAGGACGCGCGGGCTGTCGTGGTAGAGGATGAGGGCGGGCAGGAGGCGCGCGCGGTTGCTCTCTGCGAGCACGTCGATGCCGGCGAGGACGCGATCCTCGTCGCGGCTGGAGAGCGCCTCCATCACCGTCTCGACGGAGGCGAGATCGAGATCGTCGGCCGCGCCGCCGCCGGGCAGCTCGCCGCGCGCGAGCGCCCGGCGGAAAAGGTCGACGTAGGGGCCGCGGATGAAGAACGCGGTGCCGACCCAGAGGAGCCCGCAAGCCCCCATGAGCAGGCCCAGGTGGCGCGGCTCGGCGCCGCCCATCGAGACGAGCGCGAGGATCGCGCCCGCGACCACCGCTTGCGTGCCGCGACCGAAGACGGTGTCGATGATCGGCTTGGCGCGGTCACGAAGCTCGGTGGACAGCGGGAGGAGGAGCAGCTCGCTCGAGACTCGGTGCAAGCTGTGCCGGAGCGACCCGTCGGCGCCCTTGGCCGCGAACGCGACCGCGAAACCGCCCCCGAGCCCGGCCAGCGTGCCCGACATCGCGAGGAGGATCGGCAGGACCAAGAGCGCCCCCGTGACGCCCAGGCGCCGCATGGCGGGGCCCGTCACGAACAGCTGCACCACCAGCGCTACCGCGTTCTGCCCCGCGTAGAAGACGGCGAAGAACGAGCCCAGCTCGGCCTTGGGGTAGTGCGACGCGGCGGTCGCCTTGAACAAGTAGTCGGCGACGAGGACGGTCGCGGTACCGAACACCGTCAGCACCGCGACGAGGCGGATGTAGCGCTCCTTGCGGAGGACCGAGAAATCGCGCATCCAGCCGAACGACGCGGTCGCGCCGCCCGTCTGATCAGCGGCCTCACCCGACGGCGCCACCGCGACGATGAGCGATGCCCCGACGAACACGGCGGCCGCCACGATCAAGAGCGCGCTGACTGGCACGAACCGGAGCGCGATCGCGGCGACGCCACCGCCGACCGCCGCGCCGAGCACTCCACCGGCCGCGATCGGGCCGAAGAGGCGCTTGCCCTGAGAGACCGAGAACAGCTGGCCGGCCATCATCCAGAACTGGAGCGGAAGCACTGTGCCGACGACACCGCTGCCCAGGTAGAGGATGAAGACGGAGGTGTCGGTGACGGGCCTCAGGTAGAGGATGACAGCGCCGTAAGCGCAAGCGAGGAGCGAGAACACCAGGGCCGCCCGCCGACCGAACCGGCTCGCGAGGGCAGTGCTGCCGGCGCCAGCGACGAGCGAGAGCACCGCCAAGAGCGCGTAGACGAACGTGAGCCGCTCGGCCGGCAGCTTCGAGAGAAAGAGGGCGTCGCGGGTGGTCTCGACCACCGTGTGGGCGGCGATGATGAGCGCGAGGATCGCGCCCGAGAGGAGCGCGATCTTCCCCTCGCCCGGGCGAATGTCCACGGTTCGACGCAGCGTCATTCTCGGTCCGAGGCGGGCGAGCCCTGCCCCAGGGCCGGCATGGTAGCCCCGGGGATGCGCCTTGGCACGGACCGATGCGATGCTAGATTCGGGGCGTGCAGCTCTCGAACATCGACCACGAGGGCGTCGAGCGCCGCTTGCGGAACTCGGCGTTCATGTTCGGGGTGACCCTGACGGGGGTGGTCGCGCTCCGCCTGTCCGGCGCGCCGCCCTGGGCCTACGCGGTGCTCGTGTTCCCCTTCTGGCTTTCTTCGTACCTGGTGTTCCAGGGGCTGTTCAAGACGTGCACCATCATGGCCAAGCGCGGCGTGCGCGACGTCGGCGACGGCCAAGAGAAGATCGCGAGCCCCGCGTTCTCCGCGCTGATGCGGCTGCGCGGCCGCCGGGTCTGGTGGCTCACGTGGGCGACCGCCATCCTCGCGACGGCGGGCGTCGTTGCGGCCGTCGCGATCTCGTAGGACCGGAGCGCTCGGGCGTCACTCCTCGAACAGCTCGACCTGCTTGTAGACCGACCAGATGTCGGTGCCAGAGGTGACGAAGCGCTCGAGCGCGCGCATCGCCTCGGCGTGGTGCGGGCTGCGCTCCATGTCGGCCCACGAGCTCTCGAGGTCGGCGAGGCTCTCGGCGTGGGTCTCGAGCTCGACCGCGGAGCGCGACGCGCCGAGCACGCCCTGCATCACGCGGACGGTGGAGGCGCGCCAACCCACCCGCTGGCCCACGTCGATCTCCCATTGGCGGAGAATCTGGAGGACCTCTTTCAAGTGGCCGAAACGCGTCTGGAGCTGCCAGCGGACGATGTACATGGGCTTTCCTCCGAAGGAGGCCGAGGGTCGCGCACGTTGGTCGTCAGATCAACGGTGGCCATCCGCCCCGTGGTACGGTGCTCGGGTTGGCCCCGCCCAACCCCTCGAAGAAAGACGTCGCCCTCGCCCTGTTGGAGCAGAGCAGCGTCTTCGTTCACCTCGATCCGCGCCGCGACAAAGTGGTCGTGCCCCAGTCGTTCCGGGACCAGCCCGAGCTCGTCCTGCAATTCGGGCTCAACATGCGCATCCCCATCCCCGACCTCGAGGTGACGGACGAGGCCATCGCGGGCACGCTGAGCTTCGCGCGGCGCCCGTTCTGGTGCTGGATCCCCTGGGAGGCGGTGTTCGCCATCATCGATCAAGAGCGCCGCGGGCTCACCTGGCCCGAGGATGCCCCCGCCGGGAGCAAGCTCGCGGGGGCCTCCGCTCAGGCGGCCGCCCCCAAGCCCAAGCGGTCGCACCTGCGCGCGGTCGAGGCGGGCGAGTCCGCGCCGCCTTCGCAGCCCGAGGTCGCGCCGGCCGAGGGCGAGGGCACCTGCGCCCTCTGCTCGACGCGCTGGCTCGACGACGCCGCCGCGTGCC
>CALKVR010001106.1 GCA_938004815.1 uncultured Polyangiaceae bacterium
CGCAGCGCGCGGAGCGAGGTGACGATCGCGTCGGCTTCGCCGGCGTCGAGCGCGCCGATGCGGGCGAGGCCGCGCGCGTGCGCGGCCGACGCTGCGACGTCGTGCAAGAGGAGCTTCTGGTCCAGGACGTAGTCGTCGCGGGCCGTGAACCGGAGCATCGCCGCGTCGGCGGCGCCTCCCTTATCCCAGAGTCGGCTCATAGGCGGTGCGTCGTCGTTCTAGGATCGCTCCGAGACGACCTCGTCGTAGAGCGCCTCGAGCTCCTTCAGCTGCTCGCGCTTCTTCGGGTCGAGGCGCTTGCTGGAGGGTTTCTGGGTCGCGAGCTCCTTTTCGAGCTGCGCGATCGGATCCTCGGGCGCTTTCTTGAAGCCCAGCGTGGAGAGCACGCGGTCGCTCAGCCCGAGGCCCGACCTCAGACGAAAGTTGTCTTGCTCGAGCGCGTCGGGGGCGTCGTCGATGCGGCGCACGACATCCTTGTTTTGATGCACGAAGGCCCGGGCAGGGCCGAGGAGGCCGCGCGCGAGCGCATCGAGGCCCGCCTCGAGGCCGGCGGGCTCGTCACGGCCCTTGCGGACGTCGCGTTCGAGGGCGAGGGCGAGCGCGAGGGCTGCTTGTGGCGCCGAGAGCGCGGTTGCGGCGTGCACCTTTACGCCGCCGCACCCCTTGACCTCGATGCCCGCGCCGTTCGCGACCAGGACGCCCAGGCCGAGCATCGTGGCCGCGAGGTCGGCGGCCGGGCCGATCTCGTTCTTGCGAAACCGGGCCGCGGCGCCGGACGCATCCAGGAAGATCATCCCGACGCTGCGAGCCATGACGGTGGTGAGGACGACCGGGTGGCCGATCTCGGCCGTCGCGATCGCGACGGTGTAGCCGTCACCGGTCGCGGCGACGCGCTGGCCCGCGAGAACCTTGACCGCGCCGCCGCTGCCGCACGAGCCGCCCGAGCACGACGAGACGACCTGGCCTGCGTCCTCATCGACGAGGACGACCTCGGTCTCGATCTCGTCGAGGCCGACGTGGCCCTTTATCCGCTCGAACAGCTTGCCGATCGCGGGTGGCGACTTGTCGAACTTGTCGGGAAAGAACCTGTTCGTCGGCAGCACCACGGGGCCCACCGGCTCGGCCCCCGCCCTCGCGAGGGTCGCCGCGCTCCGCACGATCCACCGCGCCTGCTCCTCTGTCCACGGCTCGGACATTCCAAAAACCTAGCATGGACGTCGGCCGTCCTCATGCCTAAGAGGCCGATATGAGCGAGAACGGCGCCCTCACCATGCTCTCTGGTTCGCCCGGTGACCCGGGCGACATCTCCCAGCGCAAGCAGGACCACATCGACTTGTGCGCTACCGGCGACGTCGGCTTCCGGGCCAAGACGACCCTGTTCGAAGAGGTCGAGCTCGTCCACGACGCGGTGCCCGAGCTGGACGTCGACACGATCGACACCTCGGTCGAGCTCTTCGGCAAGAGGCTCGCGGCGCCGATCGTCATCGCTGCGATGACCGGGGGCACCGACAAGGCGCGCTCCATCAACCAACAGCTCGCCCAGATCGCCGATGAAGAGGGCTACGGCTTCGGGCTGGGCAGCCAGCGAGCCATGCTCGACACGACCAAGGGGCGCGATCCCACGTACGAGGTGCGCTCGGTCGCGCCCAAGGCGCTCCTCCTCGGCAACATCGGCGCGGTCCAGGCCCGCGCCTCGGGCCGGGCCGCGCTCGAAGATCTGGTGGGCCGCGTCGGCGCGGATGCCCTCTGCGTGCACCTGAACCCGGCGATGGAGATCGTGCAGCCCGGCGGCGACCGAGACTTCTCGGGCATCCTCGACACGCTCGGCGAGCTCGCCGACCGGCTCAGCGTCCCCGTGATCGCCAAAGAGACGGGGTGCGGCATCGGTCCGGCTGCGGCGCGCAAGATCGCGGCCGCGGGCGTCCGCCACCTCGACGTCTCCGGCGCCGGTGGCACGTCGTGGGTCGCCGTCGAGATGCTCCGCGCCGAGGGCGACGCCAAGCTGCTCGGCGCCGTGCTCCGCGATTGGGGGGTGCCCACCGCCGCGAGCGTGGTCGTCGCCGCCGCAGTCAAGCCGCGTTTCCGGACGATCATCGCCACGGGCGGCGTCACGAGCGGCGTCGATATCGCCAAGGCCATCGCCCTCGGGGCTTCGGCCGGCGGCATCGCCCGTCCGGTCCTTCAGGCCCTGACCGAGGGCGGGCCCGCGGGCGCGAAGGCTTTTCTCCACCGCGTGCGCCGCGAGATCGCCAGCGTCATGCTGCTCGTCGGCGCGAAGACCGTCCGCGACCTGGGAGCGTGTGACGCGATCCTGGGCGATCGGCTCGAGCGCTACCGCGCGCTCGCCGAGCGGTCCACGGCCAAGCGAAAGTCCCGCCGGCGTTCCTGAAACGGTCTCTTCGGGCAAAGCCGCGGGCCAGGTGAGCGGGCTTCCAGCGGGGCGAGCCGGCATGGTAGCGTCCTCTCGTCATGAGCGAACCGCCCGCCGGGTCGAAGGCCGTCCGCAGTGATCCTCCTCCGGAAGACCTGAAGAGGGAGCGGGACACCTTCATCCAGCAGTTCTTTCGGCGGGGTGCCCAGCTCAGCGAAGAGCTCCTCGGCGACATCGAGCGTCTGCGCCAGCAGGTCCGCGACCTCGAGGCCGAGAACGCCAAGCTGCGGTCGCAGATCGCCAGCGACACCGCCATCCGCGACTTGCTCCGCAAGATCGACGAGCTGGAGGAAGAGAAGCGGCAGCTCCTCGCCTTACGCACCCGGTCGGGCGGCGCAGGCGACGAGTTCGCCGAGCGGTTCGCCGAGCTCGAGGCCGAGCTGGCGAACTTGGGTACGCTCCAGGTCGCGAGCGTGCAGCTCCACGCGAGCACCACCGTCCGGCGTGCTTTCCGCAACCTCCGCGAGCTCCTCGCGCAGTTCCTCGGCGCGGCCCAGTTCGGCGTGTACTGGGAGGCCGACGACGCCACGCTCGTCCCCATCAACGTCGAGGGGATCTCGATGAAAGAGGCGCGCGCGGTCGCGATCGAGGACACGCCGGCGGGCGGCGCGTTCCAGCGCAACGAGATCTACATCGACGACATCGACTCGTCGTTGGGGTCGATCGGTCGCCCCGCCGCCCTCATCCCGCTCATGATGAGCTCGCAGCGCCTCGGCGCCATCGTCGTCTTTCGTACCCTGTCGCAAAAGAGCCGCTTCGAGCCCGCCGACTTCGGTCTGCTCAAGCTGCTCAGCACCCAAGCCGCGTCGGCGATCGTCCACGCGCACCTGTTTTCTCAAGCCGGGCGGCGGGCACCCTCCGTCCAGGCCTTCATCGATCAAGAGGACTGACACCGATGGCCGAGTACTCCTGTCTCATCGTCGAAGACTCGCCCATGATGCGGCAGCTCTTGGTCTTCGCCCTCGCCAGGGTGAAGGGCCTCAAGGTCACCGAGGCTGACGACGGTGTCGACGGTCTGCGCAAGCTGGCCGGTCAGAAGTTCGACATCATCATCACCGACATCAACATGCCCATCATGGACGGGCTCAAGCTCGTCAAGCGCGTCCGCAGTGATCCGGTACACAAAGACACCCCGATCATCATCATCACGACCGAGGGCTCTCAAGAGGACCGGCAGCGCGCGCTGTCGCTGAGCGCGAACGCGTACATCACCAAGCCCATCCAGGCGCCGCAGGTGATCGCCAAGGTCAAAGAGCTGCTCAAGATCGAGTAGCGACGCTCGGCGGCCGCCCGGGGGCCTACTTGCGGGGGCCTACTTGCGGGGGCCTACTTGCGGGGGCCTACTTGCGGGGGCGCGGCACGCCGTAGCTCTCGAGCCGACGAATCAAAGTGCCGCGGTTCATGCCGAGCATCTTGGCAGCGCGGCTCTGGTTTCCGCCGCACGCATCGAGGGCTTGGAGGATTCGCTCGCGCTCGAGCTCGTCGATCTCGACCTGGAGAGACGGACCGCGCGCCGTCGGCGAGGAGCCGACGAGCACCGAGGGGTAGCGCGCCGGAGGGATCTCGGCGGCCGACACGCGTCGCTGCAGCACGAAGCTCGTCGAGCCGAGCTCGACCGTCTCGCCCACCGCGACGTCGACGCGCTCGTTGGCGGCGAGCCGCCGACCCGCCACGCGCGTCCCGTTCAAACTGCCCAGATCCTCCACCTGACAGCGCGCCACGCCGCGCGCGTCGCCCGACACGAAGAACGCGGCGTGCACCCGCGAGATGGTGGGGTGGGCGATGGCCGCGTCGGCCTCGGCGCTCCGACCGACCGTGCACCTCGCGCCGGCGGCGCGCTCGCTCGACGGAAGATCGATCGCGAGCGCCGTTCCACCCACGATCCCCAGCAGGCACAAGCGCGCTCGAGCGGGCCCTGCGTCGACGCTGGTCGGGTCGCCGAACGACGCCTCGCGCACCGTCGCCGCCGCACCACCCCCGCCGATCGATGATCGCGTTACGGTCATCCCCTGCCTCTACGCGTGAACCGCAGACATCGTTGCACGGCTACGCGCGTTCGTAAACCACGTCCGCGGCCGGTCGGAAGCGGCGCCGGCAGGGTGGATCGGTGCTTGATGGCTGGGGCCATGATCTGGGGCCGGTGATCTCATCGAATGATCTCCTCGAAAACGGCGCGGACGCGCGCGGTCAGCGTGCGATACGTCTCCATGAGCGCTTCTGACGCAGGCCGCGCCGGGTGATCGCGCAGGCCCATACGGCGAGCCAGGGGTTGGAGGAACGCGCTGTGATCGTCGAGCAGGTGCGATCCGTCCGCTCGCACGACCCGCACGCGAAGCTCGAGGTGCCGCAAGAAGCCGTAGGCCTCGAGGAGCGTCGCCGCCTGGTCGGGCCGGAGAAAACCGGCGTCGCGCAGCGCCTCGATCGCAGCTCGCGTCTCTCGGCTGCGGGCGCCAGGGTCGAGGTCGCGGCCGTGGCGCACGAGGAGGAACTGGGTCGCGAGCTCCACGTCGAACAGCCCGCCGCGGCCCAGCTTGATGTCGTAGACGCCGGCGCGCTCCTCGCTCGCCTCGTGCTCCACGCGGGCGCGGATGCGGGCGAGCTCGACCGCGTCTTCTGCGGTCGTCGGCTCTGCGTACGCGGCGCGCGCGGCCGCGTCGAGGAAGCGCGCGCCGGGGTCGGCGTCGCCCGCCGCGAAGCGCGCGCGCGTGAGGGCGGCCCGCTCCCAGGCCGCCGTGCGCGATCGCTTGGAGTCGGGGTTCGAGAGCCCGTGGTAGCGCTCGAACGCGTCGAGCGTCGTCACGAGCAGCCCCTGATTGCCGCTCGGACGCAGGCGGGTGTCGAGCTCGTAGCCCGGCCCGGCCCCGTGGAACGTCGTGATGAGCCGGATGACCTTGCGAGCGGCGCGCGTCGCGAACGCCCCCGGATCTTCGGCGGGCAGATCGGGATCGTAGACGAAGAGCACGTCCAGGTCGGACCCGTAGCTGATCTCACGGCCGCCCAGCTTGCCCATGGCGATGACGGCGAAGCCGCGCACCGGCTCGGCCGCCGCCGCCGCGTGGATGGCGCGGCGAGTCGCGACCTCCAGCGACGCATCGGCGATCGCGGTCAGCGCGTAGTTGACGTCACGCAGATCGAAGTCGCCCGTCAAGTCGGCGAGCGCGACCTCCAGGGTGAAGCGCGTCTTTGCCTCACGCAGGGTTCCGACGAGGGCCTCGTCGGGGTCCTCGTCGGCCTTTGGCGGGGCGCTCGCTAGGCCCACGATGTCGCGGGTGATGCTCGTGGGGGACGGCCACGCGCGCGTGAAGAGGATGACGTCACCGAGCTCGGGGTGGTTGCAGAGCGCGTCGCCGATGAACGCGCTCGCCCCCAGAAAACCGACGAGCCGGCGCAGCGCGGCCGGGTCGGCGAACGCGAGGCGGACGTAGACCGCAGGCTGGCGCACCCGGGCAAAGAAGAACCGAAGGTACCGGGCCGACTGCAGCGGGTCGGCGGCGTCGGCCAGGGCGTCGAGCAGCGTCTCGGCGAGCCCCGGGAACGACTCGCGCGTGCGTACGCCGAGGAGCGCATCGGGGTGCTTGCCCAGCTCGAGCACGTTCTTCGTGAAGGCGAGCAGATCGTCGTCGTCGTCGCGCCCGAGCGCAGCCAAGAGGGGAGCGGCCAGCACCCCGAGCGCGGCCGCGTCGCCGTTCTCGATCGCAGCGAGCCACGCCGCCCAGCGGCTCTCGAGCGGTGCGGCGTCGTTCGGAAGTAGCGACAGAAAGCGCGCCTCGACGCGCCGTCGGTGACGGGCGAGGTCGGTGAGAAAGGCCTCGTCCGAGGGAAAGCCCAACGTCTTGGCCAGGCGCGCGAGCTCCTTGCCCCTCGGCAGGAGGTGGGTCTGCACGCCGCTCGCCACCTGGGTCGCGTGCTCGGCGCGGCGGAGCGCGAGGTACGCGTCCGAGATCTCCGAGGCCTCGCGCGCGGTGCAGAGCCCCTTCGCCTCCAACCGCGCGAGGGCTACGAGCGTCGGGCGCTTGCGGAGCGTGTCGTCGCGGCCGCCCCACACGAGCTGGAGCGTCTGCACGAAGAACTCGGCCTCTCGGATGCCACCCGGTCCGAGCTTGAGATCGCGCCCCTCGTCCTCCGACAGCTCGGCGCGCGAGCGTCTGACGAGCGATGTCATCTCCACCGCGATCGAGGGGTCGATGCGCCGCCGCCAGACGAACGGCGAGAGGTTCGAGAGGAGCACCTCGCCGAGCGCGAGATCACCGGCCACGGGCCGCGCGCGAAGGAGCGCGGCGCGCTCCCAGAGCCGCCCGAACGACTCGTAGTACCGCTCGGCGGCGGAGAGCGAGTTCACGAGCGGCCCCGAGCCACCCTCGGGCCTCAGACGGAGATCGACCCGCCAGACCAAACCGTCCTCGGTGGGCACCTCGAGGGTCTCGGTCAGGCGGCGCGAGACACGCAGCCACAGCTCGTGCAGCGTCATCGACGACGGCTCTCGGCCCGGCGCGATCACCGAGCCCTCGTCCGTGTCGTAGAAGTAGATGAGATCGACGTCGCTGCCCGCGTTGAGCTCCTCGCCACCGAGCTTGCCCATCCCGAGGACGACGAAGCTCGACGGCGCGCCGTCGGCGCGGGTGGGCGCGCCGAAGCGCTCGCGGGCCCAGCCGAGCGCTTCGTCCAGCGCGCCCTGGATGGTCGCGTCCGCGAGGTGCGAGAGCTCGCGCGAGGTGACGTCGACGTCGGCGCCGCCGAGCGCGCGAGGGAGGACTTCGCGCAGCGCGATCCGCATCTTCTCGCGCCGCGCGCCCTTTCGCAGGAGCGAACGCGCGTCGTCCGGCGCGGCGGCCGCGCGAGCCCTCACGTCCGCGAGCAGCCAAGCGCGCGTCCGGGGCGACCGCCACCCCTCGCGTGCGATCTGCGTGACGTCGGCCGGCGCTGCGCGAACCACCTGGGCGAGCGAAGGAAAGCAAGTGGCGAGGAGGACGCCGAGCTCGAGGGCGATGGGGTCCTCGAAGAGGCGCATCAGGTCCTGCCTGGCCTCGGCGGCGCGCATGGGATCGACGCGGGCGCTCAGGTTGGCGATCTCGCGGACCGGCTTCGGCACACCGCGAGAAATAGCAAACCCGCGGGCAAGAAAAGCCGCGACGTCGCTTCTCGGTCGCGCGTTTCGGCTATGATTGGCCGGTGCGCTGGCTCTGCATCTCCGACATCCAAGGCGACGCGAACGCGCTCGCCGCCGTCCTCGCGTCGGCGGAGCGGCGCGGCTATGCGCGGCTCTTGGTGGCTGGAGACCTGTGCTTTCCCGGGGACCAGCCCCTGGAGGTGTGGCGCCGCTTGATGCAGGCCCAAGCGACCTGCGTCCAGGGGGTGGGCGACAAGGCCGTCGCCACCATCGATCCGGCGGGGCTTCGAGGGCGCGACGCCCACGAGCGTGAGCGGCTCGAACGTTTGGCCG
>CALKVR010001107.1 GCA_938004815.1 uncultured Polyangiaceae bacterium
GTCATCGGGAGCCAGCTCTGCCCCGGCTCGAGATCACGCGGCCGCTCGCAAGCGACGATGATCTCGAACGAGCCGTCGGCGCGGGGCGCGATCTCGGTCGAGTCGAGCTGGCCGGTGGGCGGCATCCCCGCGCCGCGGCCGTAGTGCCCGATCTGCGTGGCGAACGAGAGAAACCGGGCGGTGCCGCGGCGACCACGGATGCGGTACACGTGGGCGCCGCCGAGGGCCGCGTTGAAGTAGGCGATGTCGGGGTTGTCGGCGCCCATCTTCGCCGTCTCGTGCACGACCCGCTGAAGAACGGGGGCGCGCGGGTCGTTGTGCTCGACGAACGTCTGGAGCGCGGCACGCGTCAGGCGCGACAGGTAGCGCAGACCCTCGGCCCGCGTCAGCGCGTCGCTCGGTTGGTCGGGGGCGATGACGATGTCGCCGGCGTTCTTCAGCGCGTCGCAGAACGCTCGCCAGGCACGGCCGTCGATGACACTCGCCTCTTTTTCGCTCATCGTTCGTCGCTCTCGGGGCCCATCGTGTAGCCGCTGCTGCTCACCAGATCTTCGACGGTGCGCCAGGCGGCTCTGCCGCTCTCGGGATGCGTCGCCATTTCGCTCGGGGTGCGCCGTCGCTTGCCGTGGAGGTAGACACCGGTCTGCCCTTCGAGCTCACGTGCCGCCGCGAGGTAGAGCACCGGCAAGGCGGCGCGCTCGGGGGCTTGAAAGAACGCGCGCATGGTGAGCGCGAGCGCGGGTTTTACCCAGGCCGGCGCCTCACGCCCGATATCGGTTCGCACCGCGCCCGGGCAGAGCGAGTGCACGGCGACCGAGCCGGCGTGACGCCGGGCGAGCTCCTCGGTGAACGTCTGGAGCAGCAGCTTGCCGTGACCATACTGCTCGACTGCCTCGCGAATACCCCACGGCCGGTAAACACCGGCCGCGGTCCAGTCGATCGGCGGGGCGCTCCGGTGCGACTCCGACGAGACCACGACCATCCGCGGCCGCCGCTCGGTCGACGCGGCGCGGAGAACGCCGCGGTCGATCAGCGCGCGCGCGAAGAACGCGTTGGCGAGGAAGTTCACCTGAAAGCTCTCGTCGAGCCCATCGACGGTGCGGCGTGCTTCACGCGGCACGATGCCGGCGTTCAGGACCGCGACGTCGAGGGCGGCCCCGCTGCTCCTCAGATCGTTCAGAGCGCGCTCGACCGTGGCGAAGTCACCGAGATCGAGCGGCAGGGTGCGCACATCGTCCGACCTCGTCGCGCTCCTCGCCACGTCGGCTCGCGCCGCCTCGCCACCGCTCCGGCACGCGAGGATCAACCGCGCCCCCCGGGCGGCCAGGCCGTGTGCGATCGCGAGGCCGAGGCCGCGGGTCGCGCCGGTGCACAAGCAAGTACGGCCGTCCAGGCGGTCGGCGGGCTCGAGCGCGAGCGGCTCGCCGCGCTGCCGGAGCCGATCGACGACGCCCGTCAGGGTCGCGACGATGGCCCCGTCGTAACGCGCCGCGGAGCGATCCAACACGTTCATCACGGCGTAGACTACGCGTGATCGCGCTCATCGGTCGCTCCCTCCGGCAGCCCGTCCTCGTCAGCCCGGCACCGCCCCGAGCCGGTCGCTCGCTGCCCGTCGCCGGCGCCGCCGCAGGCTTCTTGCGCGACCCGACCGGCTTCCTGAAGCGCGCGCGCGCCGAGCACGGCGATACCTTCTTGCTCCAGGCCTTCGGCTTCCAGCTCCTCTTCGTGTTCTCGCCAGCGGGGGTGCGGGCGCTCTACCAATTGCCCGAGGGGGTCGCGAGCTTCGAAGCGGCGACGCGGACGCTCATCGGCTTCAAGCTGCCCGACGAGCTCCTCGCGGGCGACATGTCGATGTTCCATCGCCTCTTCGGCAGGTCGAGCACGGACGCCTACCTGGGTCACCTGCGGAGCGCGATGCAAGAAGAGCTCACCGAGCTCGGCCCCAGCGGTGAGCTCGAAATCTTTTCGCGGATGAAGCGCCTCGTGCACCGGCTCGCGTTCCGCTGCTGGGCGGGGCGCGAGGCCGCGTCGCCGCGCTACTTCTCGCGGCTCGTCCGGTTGTTCGAGGCGCTCGATCCGGAGGAGGCGTTCGTGCGCCCAGGGCGAACGCTCATCACCGTCCTGACCAAGAAGGTCCCCGAGCGCCGAGCGCTCGCCGAGGTCGAGAGTGTGCTCGACGAGATCTGGCGAGAGCGTCGCCGCGCAGGCCGCACCGAGGGTGACATGCTCGAGACGCTGCACGAGACGCACGCGTCGCTGCCGCCCGATGAGCGCAAGAAGCGCGTCGCGCGGGATGTCATGATCTTGCACCTCGCGTCGCAGTCGAACCTCTACGCCGCGCTCTCGTGGACGCTCATCAACCTGCTCGTGCGGCCGCACCTGCGTGACGTGGTGCGCGCGGGCGATATCGAGACGCTCGATCGCTGCGCCTACGAGTCGATTCGCGTCGCGCAGCGCTCGATCACGCTGCGCAAGGTCGTCGCCGAAGCGACCCTGGACGACGGCAACACCGTCTACCACCTCCAGCCAGGGGTGTTCGTGGCCACCATGCTGTCGGTGAACAACGGCGCCTTCGCGTCGCTCGACCGTTTCGACCCGGCCCACTACGACGGTGGACGGCTGGCCAAGAGCGTGACGCTCCCCACCCCGGAGGTCGTGAGCACGTTCGGCCATGGGCCGCACGCCTGCCCGGGGCGGCGGTTCGCTATCGCGGCGATCCGTGTCGCGGTCACCGAGCTCTTCGACGCGCTCGAGCTCGAGCCTCTTTTCACCCAGCCCGCGCCGCACCCAACCCAGATCGGGGCGGTCGCACGAGCCGACCGGCCGTGCATCGTCGCCTACCGCGCGAAGCGCGCCGCGGAGAGCGTGGGGGGCGCCGGCATTTGATGTCCGAGGGATGGACGCTCGGCAGATCGCGCGCAGTCTACGCCGCGAGCTACGGGGTCGCTGCGCTCGTCGTCGCCGCGGTCGCGGTGATGCTCCCCGGGCAGTCGGCGTTCGTGCGCGCTGCCGCTGGGGGCGCGGCCGGCACGATCGTCCTCTACGCGTGCGGGCTCGTGCTCCGGAACTCGGGCTTCTACGACGTCTACTGGAGCCTCGCGCCGGTCGGGTTCGCGACCTGGTGGGTGACCGAGGCGGGAGGCTGGTCCGAGCCCCGCGCGCTCCTCGCGTTCGGTTGCACCGCGTTGTGGGGGCTCAGGCTCACCTCCAACTGGGTCACCCACTTCGAGGGGCTCGATCACGAAGATTGGCGCTACGTCGATCTGCGGAAGAAGACGGGCGGTGCCTATCCGGTTGCGAGCTTCTTCGCGCTCCACGCGTTTCCGTTCACCCTCGTGACGCTCGGCACGCTCCCCGTCTACACCGCCATCGGCTCTCGGGCGCCGCTCGGTGCGATCGACGTCGCGGCGGTCATCGCCGGCATCGGCGCCGTCGTCCTGGAGACGATCTCGGACATCCAGCTTCACCGCTTTCGACGCGACAACCGCGATCCTTCGCGCTTCTGCGACACCGGGCTC
>CALKVR010001108.1 GCA_938004815.1 uncultured Polyangiaceae bacterium
GATCGAGGCCGCATCCGCGGGCGCACCGCCCGACGCTGCCGATGCCGCCGATGGCGCCGAGAAGGCGGCTCGCGACGCGGCCGCAGCGCTCCTCGAGCAGCTGGCAAGAATGGAGTCGAAGGACGACCCGGCCGACCTCATCAAGCGCGCGGCGCCGCACGTGAAGTCGATCTGCGACGGCCTGCCCGGCTACCTCGACGCCCAGGCCGCGAGCATCGGCGACGCGCTCAAAGAAGCGGAGAAGAAGCGCATCTCGCCCAACGATCGACGCTGCGGCACCCTCGACAACCGCAGCATCTGCGTCGGCGACACCGCCGTCGATCGCGCCGTGTACGCGAGCACCTACGGGCGCCTCACGCGGCTCGAGCAAAGCCATCGCCGGGCGCGTGACGGCGTGGCCGGTTTCTGCGCCGCCCACGTCAAGCTGGAGGAGGCGGCCAAGAGCGGTTCGCTCGAGGATGACGCAACCGTCACGGCCATCGCCGAAGCGGTGAAGTCGGCGCGCGGCGCGGCGCCGGCACCAGCC
Organism: uncultured Polyangiaceae bacterium; assembly: GCA_938004815.1. Taxonomy (GTDB): domain Bacteria; phylum Myxococcota_A; class Polyangia; order Polyangiales; family Polyangiaceae; genus Xiheicaenibacterium. The sequence goes on from CALKVR010001108.1 coordinate 527, forward strand.
GCCGGGCCTGCCGATTCCAAGGCGGCGCCGGCCGCTGATCCCAAGGCGGCTCCCAAGAAGTGATCGTGGGGGGCTTGCTCCGCCGTGGGGCTCGCCTTACCGCTGAGCCCCATGGCCACCACCGAACGAGACGTCGAGAAAGAGATCGACAAAGCACGCTTCATCGAGACGTTGCGACGGCTCGCTGATGCCCTCGAGGCCGGCGAGCCGTTTCGCATCCAGGTTGCGCAGAAGCGCTTCACCATCCCGGCCGGTGCGACGCTCCAGATCGAGCACGAGGTCGACGGCGGCGCCGAAGAGCTCGCCCTCGAGCTGGTGTGGAACTCGTAGTCACGCTCAAGCTTCGTCGCTGCTGAGGCACGCGCTGAGCGCGTCGCCCTCTTCGACGCACACCTTCGGGTCGCCGCACACGCCCGCGTCGTCCAGACACGACTTGTGGTCGACGTACTCATCTTCGCAGCGCTCCTCGGAGACCATGTCGCAGACGGCTTCGCAGTCGAAGTCGACACCGCAAGTGTCGGCGTGGTCCTCGCACGCGCTGATGCAGGGGTCGTCCGTGATGAGCAGGCCCTCCTCGCCCTCTACGATGACGCACCCGGAAAGGAACACGGTGGCGGCGGCAGCGACGACGGCGGAAAGCGAAAAGATGGCGGAATTCATGGTCTGGCTCCGGTTTCGAGCCCGTTTTCTCGGGCTCGATAGGGCCAGTCGGCGGGCCGGGCCGGAACGTCACGAACGCCGAAAACTTCTTCGAACCGATGTTTATCGGGACCTTTCCCGAACGGCTCAGGGGTTGGTCGGTCAACCGGCCAGCTTCTCGAGCAGCCCCTTGAGCTGCGCCTGCTCGGCAGCGCTCAACCGCCCCAGTCGCTCACCGAACGCGTGAGACACGAGCGCCAGCCCCTTCGTCATCGCCTGCCGCCCCGAGGGCGTGAGCGACAGCCGGTGGCGGCGCAGGTCGGCACGATCGATGTCACGACGCAAGAAGCCCGCGTCTTCAAGGCGCTTCACGTTCACGGTGACCGTCGGCTTGGGCATGCAGAGCTTGGCCGCCAGCTCTGCCGGGTGCGGGTGCTCGTCGACCTCGGCGAGAAGAAACAGCTCCTTGGTCTCGAGGCCGAGGTCGGCGATCGCGGGCGCGACGGCGGTGATCACCGTCATCAGCAGCTGGTAGTTGAGCGACCAGACCTTGGCCGCGTCGATTTTCGGCATGGGGACCTTGCGCGCCGATTGGTTCAATCTTAAACCATCTCGCAGTTGAATCAACCCTACGTTGAACCAACCTACTGTTGAACCAACGTAGCACAGCCAAGGATCTCCCATGTCCCTCGACCACTACGTGACGCTGGGCCGGTCAGGCCTGCGTGTGAGCCCGTTCTGTCTCGGCGCGATGACCTTCGGTGAGGATCTCGGATGGGGTTCGACTGTCGAAGAGTCGCAGCAGATCATCGACCGCTACATCGACCTCGGCGGCAACTTCATCGACACCGCGAACTTCTACACGAAGAGTCACTCGGAGAAGATCATCGGCGACCACGTGGGCCGGCACGCCGCGCGGCGCGACCGGCTGGTCATCGCCACGAAGTTCAGCGGCAACCTGTACCCCGGCGACCCCAACGGCGGCGGCTCGGGCCGCAAGTCGATCATCGCAGCGTGCGACAACTCGCTGCGCCGCCTACAGACCGATTACATCGACCTCTACTGGCTCCACAATTGGGACGTCCACACGCCGATCGACGAGACGATGGCGGCGCTCGACGATCTCGTTCGCGCGGGCAAGGTTCGATACATCGGCGTCTCCGACACCCCGGCGTGGAAGGTGGCCGAGGCCAACGTGACGGCGCGGTTCCGCGGTTGGTCGTCGTTCATCGGCCTCCAGATCGAGTACTCGCTCCTCGAGCGCTCCGTCGAACAAGAGCTGGTGCCGATGGCGCTCGAGCTCGGGCTCGGGATCACGCCCTGGTCACCGCTCAAGAGCGGAATCTTGAGCGGCAAGTACACGCGCAAAAACCCGGGGCAGAAAGGCGACCGCGGCATGCTGCTCGAGGGGCACATGAACGAAAAGACGTGGGCCATCGTCGACGAGCTCGAGGCCATCGCGAAGCGGCACGAGAGCACGGTTGCTCGCGTCGCCCTCAGCTGGGTCCAGTCCCGCGCCGGCGTGACGTCGACCATCATCGGCGCCCGCCGGATCTCGCAGCTCGAGGACAACGTGAAGGCGCTCGACGTCCAGCTCACCCCGGACGACCGTACCCGCCTCGACGCCCTGACCCAGCCGGCGCTCGGCTTCCCGCAGAGCATGCAGGCGTGGTTCCCCGCCATCCACAACGGCGGCACCACGGTAAACGGGGTCCACGCGCAACCGTCCCCGTTCGTCATGCTCGCCGGCGAGAAACCCTACTGAGGCAACGCCGCGGCTCGACGAGCCTGCCCTCTCGTGAAGCAGCGACGCTAGAAAAACCGACTTGCCGCTGTCGAGCGGGGGCAGGCTCGTTTGTCGGAGTGGCATGAGCACGAAAACCCGCGCAAAAATCTACACTCACCTCTGGTACGCGACGGGCGCCGAAGAAGCGGCCGCCTTCTACGCCTCCGTGTTCCCCGACTCGCGGGTCGAGCGCGTGACGCCGCTGCTCAGCGAGTCGCCCAGCGGGCCCCCCGGCTCGGTCAAGGTCGTCGACTTCACGCTCCTGGGCCAGCGGTTCCAGGCGATCACGGCGGGGCCGCACCACGCGTTCAACGACGCGATCTCGATCGTGGTCGCTTGCGACGATCAGACCGAGCTCGACCGGTACTGGAACGCGCTCATCGAGGGCGGCGGCCAGCCGCAGGCCTGCGGCTGGCTCATCGACCGGTATGGCCTGCGGTGGCAGATCGTGCCCGCGATCCTCGACGAGATGATGGCGACCGATGATGCGGCGCGATCCAAACGTGTCACGGATGCGATGCTGAAGATGGTCAAGCTCGACGTCGGAGCGCTGAAAAAGGCATACGAGGGCTGACGCGCTCGCGCTACTCCTTGTCGTCGTCGATCTCCTTCGTGATCGCGTCGAGCTCGCTCACCATCGTCGCCTCGGTGATCTCGGTCTCGGCGGCCTCTTCGAAGTCTTGCTCCGTCGGGATGTCGTCGTCCGCGGCAGTCTCCGCTGCCGTCGCGGTGGCGGCCGCCGTCGCGGCGGGCTTGGGAGTGGAGGCCGCGGCAGTCGGCTTCGGTGCCGCCGCCGACGCCGACGCGGCCCCGCCGGTCGCAGGGTCGCCGCAGGCGAAGAGGCCCGAGAGGCAGACGACCAGAAGGGGTGCAGTCAGGGACGGAGCGGTCACTTGTCACCGGCCTTTTTCTCGTTCCATTTCGCCATGCGTTTCTCGTGACGCGCCTTTTCCTTGGCGATGAGCTCCTCGATCTTCTTCTTGGCGTCGGGCTTGTTCGCCTCGTCGGCGACGACCAAGAGACGGTTGAGGCGTGCCATCCGGCGTGCGTGCTTGCCGAGCTCGTTCCTGACCTCGGGGCGCTTCACGAGGTCGCCCCACTTGTCCTTGAGCTCCTTGCGCCGGTCCTTTCTGCGCTCCTGTCGTTTCTCGCGGCGCTCTTCGCGCCCCTCTTGGCGGTCCTCGCGCCGATCCTCGCGCTTGTCCTGGCGGTCTTCGCGTCGCTCCTCGCGCTTCTCCTTCTTCTCCTCCCGCTTCTCTTCGCCTTTGCCCTTGCCGGGCTGGGCCATGACCGCCGGATCGATGAGCACCGCGGTCGCCACGGCTCCCACCCAAAGCAGCCTGGATAACAACGCCATCACGCCTCCTCTCGCGCTTGGACACGCACCCTGGCCGGTTCGTCAAGCGCAGCGCCGAGCCGGCGGCCCCATGCTACAGCGCGACGGTCTCGCCCACTGCGGGGATCAGCAGTCGCTCATCCTCTAGCCCAAGTGTGCGCCATTCGGCGCGAGTGAACGCCGGAGGCTCACCGACCGGCTCGTCAGTGAGGCGAAATGTGCCCCAGTGCATCGCGACGAACGTGTCCGCTTCGAGGTCGGTGAAGGCCCGTACCGCATCCTCGGGGTTCATGTGCTGCCCCCGCATGAACCATCGCGGCTCGTAGGCACCGATGGGCAGCATGGCGGCATCGATCTTGCCGAGCTTCTTCCCGATGTCGCGGAAACCCTCGAAGTAGGCGGTGTCACCCGAGTGATAGACCCGGTGGGTGCCGTCCTCGATCACGTAGCCGCCCCACAGGCTCTCGTTGCGGTCGAGAGGCCCGCGCTGAGACCAGTGTTGCGAGGGAACGAACGTGATCTTGGCGCCGCCGAGGTCGACAGCCTCCCACCAGGAGAGCGCGTGGACGCGCTCGAAGCGGCGGCGTGCGAACCATGCGCCGAGGCCCTCGGGCGCGATCACCGTGACGTCGCGTGACAAGGCGAGCAGCGACGGCTCGTCCATGTGATCCCGGTGGTTGTGGGTGACGAGCACGGCGTCGATCTTCGGGAGCGCGCCGACCGCCAGACCAGGGCGGACGAGCCGACGAATGGTGAAGAGTCGTTCGGAGAACACCGGATCGATCACGATCGAGAGACCGCCCAGCTGAACCAGAAACGTAGCGTGGCCGATCCACGTCAGGCCGGACCGCGCCGCGCCACGAAGCAAGGCACCGTCGTTGTCGACGAACGGGGCGGCTCCGACGGACGCCGCCGCCTCCGCGAGGTGATCGCGCGACTCGGGAGCGGGGCCGAGCCCGAGCTTCCAGCGAAGCACCGCGCCCAGACCCTTGCTGACGGCGCTGCCATCGAGGTTTCGGTAGGTCATGCGGCAGAGCAGATGCTACGCGCCGGCGGCGCGGGCCGCGGTTAAGTTTCGTCAACGCGCGTGCCGCGTCGCACGCCAGGCGGCAGGCGCGACGCCGACGATCTTCTTGAACGCGCGGCTGAGCGCGGCCTCGGAACCGTAGCCGACGTCGGCCGCGATCTGAGCGAGCGTCGCCGGCCCACCGAGGAGAGACGACGCGAGCTGCATCCGCCACTGGGCGAGGTACTGCATCGGCGGGAGCCCAACGTAGTCGACGAACCGCTGGGCGAGGACGGAACGCGACGTACCGATCTCGCGGGCCAAGTCCTCGAGCGTCCAGCCGTGGGCAGGCCGGTCATGCAGCGCCGCGAGCGCGCGACCGACGACCTCATCGCGAAGACCGGCGAGCCAGCCTCCCTCGGCGCGATCGATCGACGCGACGTATCGCCGTACGACCTCGACGAACATGAGCTCGCTCAGCCGCGCGAGCACGACCTCGCCCCCGGCTCGGGGGCGCTCCGACTCCTCGAGCGCGGCCGTCATGAAGTGGCCGAGCGTCTCACCGGCGCCGCCGGCCGACCGCTTCAGGTGCAAGACGCGTGGAAGCGCGGCGAGCACGGGGTTGAACGGCCTCGCGTCGAGCGCGAGGAAGCCGCAGACGAGGTGGACAGGGTCGCGACCGGTGCCCCCCTGGTCGAGCTTGATCGGCAGCCGCTGAAGCGCCGCGTTGGCGTGGAAATCGACGTCGGCCGCGCCGCGCGCGCCCGGCTCGCTGCCGAGGACGTGCGAGTCCCCTCGCGGAAAAACGACGATATCACCAGCCTCGAGGAGGAACGACGGCTCGCCGACGACTGCGCCCCAGCAGCGCCCGGAGGTGATCACGTGGTACTCGATGACCTGCTCGGCTCCCGGCATCACGTGGGGAGCGAGCTCCTGAGCCGAGGGCGTCTCGGCGACCCATGGGGTCGAGGCCGAGACCGAATAAAAGACCGCTCCGCGCAGCCGAACGGCGCGAAGGACGTCGGAGAGCACGTCGTTCGAGCCGGCAGGCAGGTCCGGACGCCCGGTCATGTCAATCCGACGCTCGGTCATTCTCCACCCGCGCGGGCGTGCTCATACCTCTTTCGGTGGGTCGCTGCACCACCCCCACGACCACCAACCTCTCACGGAGCCCGAAAGATGACCCAGAACGTCTCGCAAAACCCTCCCTCGTCCCGCTCGCTCGGGCCCGATTTCAAGGCGATCAAGACCCGCCAGCAGGCCACCTGGGCATCCGGTGATTTCGCGGTCATCGGAACCACGCTCCAGATCGTGGGCGAGTCGCTCTGCGAGGCCGTCGACCTTCGCTCCGGCGAGCGCACCCTCGACGTCGCGTGCGGGAACGGCAACGCGACGCTCGCGGCCGCCCGCCGCTGGGGGCGCGTAACCGGCCTCGATTACGTCCCGGAGCTGCTGTCCAAGGCGCAGAAGCGGGCGGCCGCCGAAGCGCTCGACGTCGAGCTCGTCGTCGGCGACGCCGAGGCGCTCCCCTTCGAAGACGGGATGTTCGACGTCGTGCTCTCGACGTTCGGCGTCATGTTCGCGCCCGACCATCCGACGGCCGCGGCCGAGCTCGCCCGCGTCACCCGCTCGGGCGGCCGCATCGGCCTCGCCAACTGGACCCCGGACGGCTTCATCGGGGAGCTCCTGCGCCTGGTCGGGCGCTACGTGCC
>CALKVR010001109.1 GCA_938004815.1 uncultured Polyangiaceae bacterium
CTCATCGCCGTCTTCGCGTTCGGCGAGCGGGTCTCCGGCCCGCGCTGGCTGGCCTTCTGCCTCGTCTGGTCCGCCCTCGCTATCCACTCCGTGCACCTCCTCCGGAGTGCTACCGTCCGGCGACCCTCGTGATCCGGCACCGCCCATGATCGTCTCGCGCGCGCCCGTCCGCTTCTCTCTGGGTGGAGGCGGCACCGATCTGCCCGCGTACGCCTCGCGCTTCGGCGGGTACGTCGTATCGGCCGCGATCGACAAGTACGTGTACGTCTGCTGCAACCGGCGCTTTTACCGCGACATCCGGCTCTCGTACTCCAAGACCGAGATCGCCTCCGACGTCGAGCAGATCGAGCACCCCATCTTTCGTGAGGCGCTCCGCATGCTCGGGATCGACAGCTCGGTCGAGCTCGTGAGCGTGGCCGACCTGCCTGCCAACAGCGGCCTCGGCTCGTCGAGCAGCTTCACGGTCGCGCTCCTCAACGCTCTGCACGCCTACAAGCGCGAGTTCGTGTCGTCGCGCCAGCTCGCCGAAGAGGCGTGCCACATCGAGATCGATCGCCTGGGCGAGCCGGTGGGCCGACAGGACCAGTACATCGCCGCCTTTGGAGGCGTCACCGCGTTCACGTTCGAGCCCGGGGGCGGCGTCGTCGCCGAGCCGGTGCCCGCGCGCGACGAGGTGCTGACCGAGCTCGAGCAGAGCCTGGTGATCGTCTACTCCGGCATCGAGCGGCCGGCGCGGGTCGTGCTCGACGAGCAGCAGGCTCGCCTCGGTGCGCTCGAAGAGGGCGTCGTGACGCGGATGCACGAGATCAAGGCGATCGGCCGCGAGGTGCGCGACCTCCTCGTGAAGGGCGATCTCGATCGGTACGGCGAGCTCCTGCACGATCACTGGCAAAAGAAGCGCAAGCTGACGAGCAACATGACCGACGCGCTCCTCGACGAGATCTACGAGAGCGGCCGCGCCGCCGGCGCCATCGGCGGCAAGCTCATGGGCGCTGGCGGCGGCGGGTTCTTCATGTTCTACGTGCGCCCCGCCGAGCGCCGGCGCTTCGTCGAGCGCACCCTCGCCGAGGGGCGGCGCGTGCTCCGGTTCAGCTTCGACGACGCCGGGGCGCGCATCGTCGCCAACGTGCACGGATGAGGAGGTTTTCGTGATCGAGCCCGGACCGAGCCGCACCGCCCTCTTCATGGCCGCGTACCGTGCCCGCGCGACCGCGCGCGAGGGCGCGATCATGAGCGACCCCTGGGCCGCCCAGCTCGCCGGCGACACGGGCTTCGATCTCGCGACGCGGTACGACGCGGTCTATCCCCATATGGAGCTCTGGACGGCCGTGCGCACGGCCTTCATCGACGCGCGCGTCACGCGCGCCGTCGGCGCCCCGTGGTCGATGCGGCAGGTGGTGATGCTCGGCGCCGGGTTCGACACGCGGGCGGTGCGCCTCGCCCAGCCCGGCGTGCGCTTCTTCGAGGTCGATCACCCCGACAGCCAAGCCGCCAAGCTCGAGCGCATCGGCAGGCTCCCGGGGTACGCGCTCGACGCGGCGCGCTTCGTCTCGTGCGACTTCGAGGCACAAGACTTTCTCGACGCGCTCGCCGCGGGCGGGTTCGACGCCGGCGCGCCGGCCCTCTTCGTGTGGGAGGGGGTGACGCCGTACCTGTCCGAAGACGCCGTCCGCGGCACGCTCCGGCGGCTCGCGTCTGCCGCCCACCCCGAGAGCGTCGTCGTGTTCGACCACCTGCGCAAGAAGATCGTGGCCGGCGACGTCGCCGACGAAGCCGACAAGCAGTCGCGCGAGTTCGTGGGCGACCTCGGCGAGCCGCTACGGTGGGGCACCGATGACGTCCTGCCCGTGCTCTACCAAGAAGGCTTTCGCCGCGTCCGCGTCACCTCGTTCGACGAGGCGTGCCTCGATCTGACGGGGTCGTACGATCGCGACCGCAAGTTCAGGTTCCAGAGCCTGGCCGTCGCCTCGCGCGGCGCGCCCTCGCTCCCCTGATTTGGTAGGATGCCGCGCGTGGACGAAAACGCCTCGTTCGTCGATCGTTACCTGCGCGAGACCGCCGAGATCGCCATCCGGTCGAGCCGCGACGACCTGGCCCGCGCCATCGGCATCTTGTTCGACGCGTGGCGCGCCGGGCGCGACGTCTACACGTGCGGCAACGGCGGCTCGGCCGCGAACGCGAGCCACCTCGCCTGCGACCTCGCCAAGTTCACGCTGTGCCCGGGCAAGCCGCGCCTCCGCGCGACGTCGCTCTGCGACAACGCCGCGCTCATTTCGGCGCTGACCAACGACGAGGGGTTCGGCCGTATCTTCGCCGAGCAGCTCGAGCCGCGGTTCCAGGCCGGGGACGTGCTCGTCTGCCTGAGCGTGCACGGCGGCTCCGGCGCCGACAAGGCCGGGCCGTGGTCGCAGAACTTGGTCGCGGCGGCCCAGCTCGCGCGCGAGCGCGGCGGCAAGATCGTCGGCTTCGTGGGGTACGACGGCGGAGCGCTCGCCAAGATGGCTGACGCTTGCGTCATCGTCCCCCGGACCGAGGCGGGCCACACCTCGACCCCGCACGTCGAGGGGTTCCACGAGGTCTACCACCACCTCGTTTGCGAGCGCCTCCGCCAGCTGATCGCGGCCGCCTGAGCCCGCCGGCCGGGCCGCCCCGAATGACGCTTTCTTCCGCTCTCGGCCGCGAGTAAGAGCGCGTCGTGCTCTTCGTCGACAGCTCCGATCCGGCCGAGGTCCGCGCGATCTTTGCGTGGGGCTCGGTGAGCGGCACGACGACGAACCCTTTGCTCCTCGCCAAGGACGGCGCCTCCGCGGTCGAGCCCCGCATCCGCGAGCTCCTCGCCGTCTCCGCGGGCCCGATGTCGGTTCAGGTCCTCTCGGACGCGCGGAGCCCGATGGCCGAAGAGGCGGCGGCGCTCCGCGCGATCGATCCGGCTCGCGTCGTTGTGAAGCTCCCCCCGACCGAGGCGGGGATCACCGTCGCGACCGACCTGGCCCGCGGCGGCGCCGACGTGAACGTCACCGCGTGCATGAGCCTCCAGCAGGCCTACCTCGCCGCCCTCGCGGGCGCCCGCTACGTCTCGGTGTTCTGGGGCCGCATCCGTGACATGGGCTACGACGCGGCCGCGGTCGTGGGGCCCCTCCGCAGCCTGCTCGATCGCGAGGGCCTCGACACCCGCATCATCGCGGGCTCGATGCGCCAGCCCATCGACGTGACCGAGGCCCTCCTCGCCGGCGCCCACGTCGTCACCGTCACGCCGCCGATCCTGCGCAAGATGCTGGTGCACCCCAAGACGGCGGAGACGCTCCGCGAGTTCTCGGACGCATGGACCAAGCGCTCCGGGTAACGGTGGCCACGCTTGCCCTTGCGGCGTGCGACGCACCTCCGGCGCAGCCGGTCACCGAGCCGCCGGTCACGAGCACCACCCCCGGGGTCGCGAGCGCATCGGCGTCGACCGCGGCGAGCGCAGCTGGGGTCCCGACCCTGCCCAAGCAAGCGCAGCCGATCGTTCGCCGCAGCCTCGACTGCAGCAACTACTTCGGTTGCACCGTCACCGACGAGCGCAAGGTCGCGTGCTGGGGGCTCAACCAGTTCGGGCAGCTCGGCAAGGCCAAGCAGGCGTACCCCGCCAAGGGGCGAGGCATCGTTCCGGTCCCCCCCGCCGTGAGCGTTGCGGTGGGCCTCACCCACGCGTGCGCCCTGACAGAGTCGGGCGAGGTGTGGTGCTGGGGCGAGAGCTCGGGCGGCGCGACCGGCGACGGCGTGCTCGATGCCGAAGACGCGCCAGCCAGGGTCATCGCGCCGAAACGGGTCGAGGGGCTCGGCGGTAAAGCGGTGGATGTCGACGCCGACAACACCCACACCTGCGCCGCGCTCGAGGACGGCGGCGTCGCCTGCTGGGGTGACAACCTCACGGGCAGCTTCGGCGCGGGCAGGCCGTCGACCGCGACGCCGGTGCGGATCGACGGCGTGACCGGGGCGGTCGAGGTCGCGACCGGCGAGAGCCAGACCTGCAGCCGATCGGCGACGGGCGACGTGACCTGCTTCGGCGCTGCCGCACCAGCGGTGGTGCCCGGCATCTGCGCGAAGCAGATCGCGGTCCACACGAACGCCGCCTGCGCCGTCGCGTGCGAGGGCGGCGTCTCGTGCTGGGGCTCGCTCCCGGGCTACGACAAGAACGCCAGCGTCCCCACCACGCAGCCGCTCTTCGGCCGAGCAACCGAGATCCGCGCCGGCTTCGCGCACTACATCGCGCGCGACGACGAGGGCCGGGTGCTCGCGTGGGGGTCGAACGACTCGGGCCAGATCGGGAGCGGCAAGCCCAAGAGCTGGGACACGGCGTTCGACGACGACCCGGTCGCCCTCTCGGTCCCGTGGAAGGCGACCGCCGTCTGCGCCGGCGGCATCGCGTCACGGGCGGGCGACAAGCCCTACCTGCGGCCCGCCACGTTCCTCGACACCGGCACGTCGTGCGCCCGCACCGACGCGGGGCAGGTGCATTGCTGGGGTGAGCCCGATCTCGACTACGTGCCCAAGCTGGTGACGCTGCCCAAATGATGACCGCTCCCGCGACCCCCTATCC
>CALKVR010001110.1 GCA_938004815.1 uncultured Polyangiaceae bacterium
GGGCGGCGGCGTCGCCGTCGCCGGTTCACCGCCCCGCCGCCGACCACTCAGCATGACGTCGCGGGCGAGCACCTCGACCCGCTTGATCTTGCGACCCTCGCGCTCGTACATCGACGTGCGCAGCGTCCCCTCGACCACGATCCGATCGCCCTTGTGGAGCACGCGACCGAGCCCCTCGGCGCGCGCGCCGAAGAGCGCGATGTCGTGCCAGTCGGTGCGCTCGACGAGGCGGTTGTTGGCGTCGTAGTGCGCGTCGTTTGTGGCGAGGCGCAGCTTGAGCACGGCGACCCCGCCGGGCGTCGTCCGAACCTCCGGATCCGCGCCCAGGTTCCCGCCCACGATGACTCGATTGATGGAATTCGACATGTTCATTCTCCGTATTCGTTGTTCGCTACTTCGTTGTGATTCGACGGCTCAGTGAGCTGCGCCGTTGAGAGCGCTCTCGGACTCGGCGGCGAGCGCCGCCTGCCGGAGCGACGCGGCCAGATCGGCCCGCGCGAGCAGCGTCTCGCGCTCGCGCTCGCGGCCCTGTCCGATGTGCTCGCCCGCGAAAGACAGGTGCGACCCGCTCTTCTCGAGCACGCCGGTCTGCGACGCGAAGTCGACGAGATCGGTCGCCGAGTCGATCCCCGTGCCCCAGCGGATGTCGAACTCCGCCTCGCGGAACGGGGGGGCGCACTTGTTCTTCACGACCTTCACGCGCGTCTTCGAGCCGACGGGCTCGTCGGACACCTTGACCGCTCCGATGCGGCGCACGTCGAGCCGCACGCTCGCGTAGAACTTGAGCGCGTTGCCGCCGGTCGTCGTCTCGGGGTTGCCGAAGACGACACCGATCTTCTGGCGGAGCTGGTTGATGAAGATGAGCGTCGTCCCCGTCTTGTGGACGGCGGGCGTGAGCTTGCGCAGCGCCTGGCTCATGAGCCGAGCCTGGAGCCCCATGTGAGCGTCGCCCATGTCGCCGTCGATCTCGGCCTTGGGCACGAGCGCCGCGACCGAGTCGACGACCACGACGTCGACGTCGCCGCTGCGCACCAGCATCTCGGCGATCTCGAGCGCCTGCTCGCCCGAGTCGGGCTGCGACACGAGCAGGCCCTCGGTGTCGACGCCGATGTTCTTGGCGTAGGTCGCGTCGAACGCGTGCTCGGCGTCGATGAACGCGCACACGCCGCCGAGGCGCTGCGCCTCTCGCATCGCGTGGAGCGTCAGCGTCGTCTTGCCGCTCGACTCCGGACCGTAGACTTCCACGATGCGCCCGCGCGGGTAACCGCCGATACCGAGCGCACGATCGAGCATCATCGAGCCGGTAGGGATGACACCCAGCCCCTCTCCGTCTTCTTCGTCACCAAGTGACATGATCGCCCCCTTGCCGAACTGCTTCTCGATCGCCGCGAGCACCGACTTGATGCTGCGAAGTTTTTCCGAAACGCTCATTTTCTCGTCTCCTCGAATCGAGGCGGCTCTTCCGCCCGTCGAGGTCGGCTATGGCGAAGTCCGTGCCGCCGGTTTCGCATCGATCACCGCAGAAAATGGGCCGTCGGATCGGCGCCGCCGATTTCAGGGGGTGGCGGCGCCAGGCCCGCCGTCGCGCTACCCTCCGGGCGATGGGTCGGTGGAACGCGATCGGCGGCGCGCTCGCTGTCGCGCTCGGCGCGTGCAGCACCGGGTCGGCGTCGCCGTCGGAGCGCGACGCACCCTCGACGACGCGCGTCGCCTCGTACGGCGCGACGAGCTCGGACGCGACTGGGCCGGGGCGGCGGCGAGCGCCGCGACGAGTCCGGTTGGGAATAACACGGCTAACGGTACGAGCACCGCGACCTCGCTCCCGAGCGGCTTCGTCAAGGGTCAGCTCCACGCGCACACTGGCCGGAGCGGCGACAGCCGGACGCCTCCGGAGAGGGTGCACGCCTGGTACGAGGCGCGCGGCTACGACTTCATCGTGTTCACCGATCACAACGTCGTCACCGACACGCCCGACACCGCGCTGCTCACGATCCCCGGCGTCGAGATCACCCAGAACTCCAGGCGATGCGACCCATCACCCACCGGGACCGACGCATGCCTCCTCCACGTGAACGCGCTCTTCGTCGATCGGCCCCCTGGCCCTCTCGATCTCCGGCCGCCATCGAGCGGCGCGCGCGTCGACATCTACCGGCACGGTCTGGCCTTGACCGAGGCCCTCGGTGGTGTCGCGATGCTGAACCACCCGAACATGCACTACGGGGCCGACGCGTCGACGATCGTCGCGCTCGCCGAGAGCAAGCTCGTGATGATGGAGGTCGGCAACCAGGCTTGGGACTCGCGGAACGACGGCGACGCCTCGCACCCCTCGACCGAGGCGCTCTGGGACCACGTGCTCTCGCGCGGGCACCGCGTCTGGGCCACCGTGACCGACGACGCGCACCACTACGACGACGTGGCCGAGGCCCGCGCCCGCGGTGAGGACGTCTTCGCGGGCGATCTCGGCTTCGTCGCCGTCCGCGCGGCCAAGGAGGCGGCCGCCATCCGCCGCGCTCTCGAGCGCGGCGACTTCTACGGCGCGACCGGCGTCGTCTTTTCGCGGCTCGAGCTCGACGCGAAGCGTTGCGTCCTCGAAGTGTCCGGCGACGGAGACGTGCGCTTCGAGGTGATCTCCCGTGGCGGCAAGGTCGTGCACGAAGCGACAGGCCGAGCGCTCGACTACGAGCCCAAGCAGCGCGACGGCGGCTACGTCAGGTTCCGCGTTCGCGACCAGCGCGGCCGGTTTGCGATCACGCAGCCCGTGTTTCTCTAGCGCGCCCGGCCCGAACCCAGGCAAACAGCGCGACCGCGCCGAGCCCGGCGATCCCCGACCAGTACGGGATCGAATAGTGATCGTGGCCGTCGTCGCACCGCCAGCGCTCGGCGCCCGCCATGCCTCGGAAGCCGAAGCGCGTGTTGTCGGGGAGCGGGATGTCGGCCGAGCCGCCCATCGGCACCCGCGCCACCGCGAAGTAGCAGACGGCGCACGCCCCCAACGCGGCCGCCGCGCTGACGCCGAGCCAAGCCCAGCGGTGCCATCGGGGTCGAGGCCGAGGCTCGGGCTTGCTCTCGGCGACGACCCAGGCAGAGCTCGAAGGATCGGGCTCGGGGGGCTCCACGACCGAGAGCGTACTCCGCTCGCCGGCGCGGCGGGGACCTCACCCGGTGGCGGGCGCCACCCCGGAGCGGCCGTCGAGCGACCACGGCGCGCGGACGCGATCCAGGAGCCGCAAGTGCAGCGCCTCGGCCACGTGGGGGCCGCCGACCGCGGTCATCCCGTCCATGTCGGCCAGCGTGCGCGCGACGCGGAGGATCTTGCCGAACGCGCGGGCCGATAGGCCCAGCGCCTCGGCCGCGGTCCGGAGGACGCGCTCGGCGGCCGCGTCGGGAGCCGCGACGCGCGCGAGATCTTTGGCGCCGAGCGTCGCGTTGAGCTTCGCCCCGACCTCACCACGCGCGAAGCGCGCTGCTTGAACGGCGCGGGTGCGGTCGACCCGATCGCGGACGGCGACCGATGCTTCGCCGGCCGGGCCGCGCGCAGAGAGGTCGGCGACATCGACGGGCGGCAGGGCAATCTGCAGATCGATGCGATCGAGCAGCGGCCCCGAGAGCCGCTGTCGGTAGGCACGCACGCGTTCGGGCGGGCACGTGCACCGCGGGGTGCCGGCGTAGCCGCACGGGCACGGGTTCAGCGCGGCCACCATGAGCGGCCGCGCCGGAAAGATCGCTCGCTCACGCGCGCGACACACGGACACGACCCCGTCCTCGAGCGGCTGACGCAGCGCCTCGACGGTGGCGCGACCAAACTCGAGGAGCTCGTCGAGAAACAGACAACCCCCATGGGCGAGCGACACCTCGCCCGGGCGCACCGGGCTGCCGCCACCGACCAGCCCGGCGACGCTCACGGTGTGATGCGGCGCGCGAAACGGTCGCTCGCAGAGGAGGCCGCGGTCGGAGCCCAGGAGGCCCGCCACCGAGTGGATGGCGGTCACCTCGAGCGCCTCTTCGGCGAGCATGAGCGGCATGATCGTCGGCAGCCGGCGAGCGAGCATCGTCTTGCCCGCGCCCGGCGGGCCCATCATCAAGAGGTTGTGCCCGCCCGCC
>CALKVR010001111.1 GCA_938004815.1 uncultured Polyangiaceae bacterium
ACGCGCAGCTTGTCGCTCGGGTGGGTGTGGCCGTCGCGCGTGGTGTGGTCGAAGCCGAAGAGGAGCGTCTCGACGGCTCGCAGCGCCGTGCTCTTGCCGGCCTCGTTCGGCCCGTAGACGATCTGGAGCGAGCCGGGCGATCGCGAGAAATCGAGCACACGCCCCTCGAAGCTGCCGAACGCGATCAGCTTCAGATCGAGGAGCCTCATTGCTTCTCCGTCAGCGCGACGCGTGCGAGGAGCAGGTCCTCGACGTCTTCGAGGACGGCGCGCATCGCCGCCGGGTCGTCGAAGAACGCCGCCGCCGGATCGTGGCGCAGCTCGTCGGGTAGCTTCTCGGCGAGGTCGCCGAGCTCGGCGGCCAGCGCCTGCAAGCCCGCTTCGTCACCAGCGAGATCGCGGACAGCGCGGACGAGGTGCGCGACCGGGTCGGCCTGCCCCGACGCGCTCGCCGCCAGCGCGTCGGCGTCGATGGCCGGCCGCGTGCGCACGCGCACCGAGCCGATCCACACCTGCTCGCCTGCCGCTTCCAACCCGGCCGCCCGCACCCCTGCCGTCAGCTCCGCGGCTCGATCGGCGGTCAGCTCGAGCCGCGACGAGCGGCCGTAGAGCGTTACCCGCGCGCCCACGATCCGATCGCCCGCGTCGGTCGCGACCTCGGCCACCGCGCGCGCGACGCGCTCGAGCACGGCGTCGGCGACGTCGTCTTCGTGCACCCGCACCTCGATGTCGGCCCATCGCACGACGTCGAGCGCCCGATGCTCGGCGTCGCGAACGCGACCGCCTTCGACCGTCACGAACGTCGCGCCCTTCGGCCCGGCCTCGCGCGCGTTGCGGCCCTGGAGGTTGCCGGGGAAAACGATGTACGGGTCGCGCGCGACGACCTCGCGGCGGTGCACGTGGCCGAGAGCCCAGTAGTCGTACCCGCGATCACGGAGCACACCCACACTGGTCGGCGCATAGAGCTCGTGACCCTCGCGCCCGGAGAGGGCCGTGTGCAAAAGCCCCACGTTGAAGACGCCGTGCGCGGGCGGGGGGTAGCGCCGAGCGAGATCATCGGTCAGGTCGCGCCGAGCAAAACCCTGACCGTGGACGGCCAGGCCCAGCTCCTCGAAGACGACCGTCTCGGGGTCGCTGGTGCGGAGGTCGTGGACGTTCTCGGGCAGGCGGAGGCGCTTCGTGATCTCGCTCTCGGCGTCGTGGTTGCCGCGGACCATCACCACGGGGATGCTTGCCTCGCGGAGCCGCGCCATCTGCTTCACGAAGTAGAGCCCGGTCGCGTAGTCTTTCCAGGCACCGTCGTAGAGGTCGCCCGCGACGAGGACGACGTCGGCGCGCTCGTCGAGGGCGGCCGAGACCAGCGCTTCGAGCGCGCCGCGCGTGGCGCTCCGGAGCTGGGCCACGGGGCAGCCCTCGTATTTCTCGAGCCCCACGAGCGGGCTGTCGAGGTGGATGTCGGCGGCGTGGACGATCAGCACGGACGTTCTCCCCCCTCGCTCCGCGACGGGGGCCGGGGGGGTGAAATAGCAGGGATGTCGCCTTCAGCCCCGAAGACGTGACTGTTTCGGCGCGGCGCTAGGGTACCATCCTCCGCGGTGTCCACGAGCGTCCCCGCATCCGGCGACGGCGATCTCGAGCTCTTGCTCGGCAGCGAGCTCACGTCGGAGACGTCGCCCGACACGATCTACAGAATCCTGTCGCGCGTCGGAGAGGGCGCGATGGGCGTCGCGTTCTACGCGATGCGCGTCGCCCCCGAGGGCGAGTGCGGCGTCGTGGTCAAGATGCTCAAGCCGTGGTTCGTGCAGCAGTGGGGCAAGACCGCCGAGCTGATCGTGACCAAAGAGGCGGTCGCGCTGGGGCGCCTCAACGAGCGCGTTCCGCCGACGCCCTTCGTCGTACGCCTGATCGACGCCGGCTCGTTCCCGATCACGACGCGCGGCGTACAGGTGCGCGTGCCGTGGTTGGTCGTCGAGTACGTGCACGGCGGGGTGGAGGGCACGACCCTCAGCCAGCGGGTGCTGCACTCGGTTCGCACGACGGGCCACGCCTTCGACGGCCAGCGCGCGGCCAACCTGGTCGAGGCGCTGGGCAACGGGCTCTCGGCCGTGCACGAAGTGGGGGTCATCCACCGCGACATCAAGCCCGACAACGTCCTCTGCTGCGGGTTCGGCGAGGACGAGATCTTCAAGATCGCCGACTTCGGCGTGGCCCGCCCCGCCGGCATGGCCGCCACGTTCGGCGGGTTCATCGTCGGCACCCTCGGCTACGCGGCGCCCGAGCTCGCCACGATGGACGCCAAGGCCGTCGGCGGCTGGAGCGACGTCTTCAGCATGGCGGCGGTCATCTACTACGTGCTCACCGGCGCC
>CALKVR010001112.1 GCA_938004815.1 uncultured Polyangiaceae bacterium
TCCCTCCACGATACGCAAAACGGCGCCGCGCCCGAAATTCGGGTCAGGCCTTGCGGAGGTGCCACGCCTTGGGCTGCGTGAACGCGAGGATGCCGGCCTTCGACAGCGTCGAGCCGACCCCCGAGTGCCCGCGACCCGACCACGGCAGCCGCGGGCTCACCCGGTCGCAGCAGTTCCAGTACGCCGAGCCCGCGTTCACGGCGCGCAGGAGCCGCTCGGCGCGGCGGCGATCCTTCGTGTAGACCCCGGCGGTGAGGCCGTATGCGGTGTCGTTCATGAGCGCGAGCGCGCGCTCGTCGTCGCCCACCGCTTGGATGCCGATGATGGGCCCGAACGACTCGTCGACCATCACCTTCATGCCGTGGTCGGCGCCGGTCACGACCGTGGGCTGGTAGTAGTGACCCTTGCGGTCGATGCGCGCGCCGCCGACGGCGATCGTCGCGCCCTTGGCTCGCGCGTCCGCGACCTGGTCGTCGAGCGCGGCGATCTGCGCCCTGCGGGTGAGCGGGCCGATATAGGTCTTGTCGTCGGTCGGATCCCCGACGACGAAACCCTTCACCGTCGCGAGGAACGCCTCGACGAACGCGTCGTGGACTCTCTCGTGCACGTAGATGCGCTCGACCGCGCAGCAGCTCTGCCCCGTGTTGTAGAAGGCGCCGTCGGCGGTCGCCTCGGCGGCGGCCTTAACGTCCACGTCGTCAGCGACGTAGACCGGGTCTTTGCCGCCGAGCTCGAGCTGGATCTTGGCCATGTTGGGCGCGGCGACCGCCGCGATCTTGCGACCCGTGGCGTACGAACCGGTGAAGAAGACCCCGCCCACGGGGCGCGAGACCAGCTCTGCGCCGACCGCGCCGCCTCCGACGATGGGCGCGAACACGTCGGCCGGCACGCCCGCGTCGTGCAAGAGGCGCGTCATGGCGAGCCCGGTCAGCGTCGCGTGCTCGCTCGGCTTGTAGAGCACGGCGTTCCCGGCCAGGAGCGCGGGCAAGAACACGTTGGAGCCCACGAAGTACGGGTAGTTCCACGCCGAGACGTTGACGACGACGCCCAGCGGCTCGTGGGCGATGCGCTCCTCGAGCCCCTGGTCGGGCGCCCACAGGACGCGCTCGTCCTGGAGCGCCTCGGGCGCGTGCTCGAGGAAGTAGTCGGCCCGATAGAGCAGGCCGCGGACCTCGTTGCGGCTCTGAGCGATCGGCTTGCCGACCTCCGACGTCGTGGTCTGGGCGAGCTCCTCGGCGCGCTCCTCGACGAGATCGCGAAAGCGCCGAACCGCCGCCATGCGCCCCTCGATCGGGCGCTCGGCCCACGCGCGCTGCGCGCTGACGGCCCGGCCGAGCTTGTCGTCGATCGTGGCCGGGGTGTCCTCTTCGATCTCGCGAATGATCTGCTCGGTGGCGGGGTTCTCGATCTTCAACATAGCGGTCCTGTCATTGTTCTGAGCGCCGGCTGCCGGCCGCGGCTTGGAACGCGGCGAGGATCGGAGCGTTGTCCAGGAGAGAGGGGTCGGACTCGTCGGTGAACTCGGGGTGCCACTGCACCCCGCGGACGAACGTGTCGCCCGGCAAGCGGATCGCCTCCACCACCCCGTCGGCCGCGCACCGCGCGTCGATCACCAGCCCCTCGCCGAGGGCCTTGACCGCCTGGTGGTGCACCGAGTTGACGCGGGCTCGCCCCGCCACGCCCACCACCCGAGCCAGATCCGACCCGCCCTCGATGACGATCTCGTGCGCGTTCTTGTCGTAGATGTCCTTGTCGCGGTGGACGAGCGCGCCGTCGATCTGCTGGCCGATGTCCTGGTAGAGCGACCCGCCGAGCGCCACGTTCAAGACCTGGTGGCCTCGGCAGATGCCGAGGACCGGCTTCTTCTCGGCGATGAAGGCGCGGGCGAGCGCGATCTCGTAGGCGTCGCGCACCGCGTCGCCCGCCCACTCGGGCCGCAGCGGCTCTTCGCCATAGCTTCGCGGGCACACGTCCACACCGCCCGCGAGGACCAGACCGTCGAGATCGGCGGCGTAGGCCGCGGCCTGTGCGCCCACGCCCGGTGCGGGCACCAGGTACACGACCGCGCCCTGCGACGAGACCCACCGGGCCATCGACGCTTCCAGGTAGTAGAGCGGCTTGCCGTTGAAGACGGGCCGGTCCTTGTCGGCGTGAAACAGGCACGCGGAGACGCCGAAGCGCAGAGGCCGAGACACGGTGGTCGGACCTTAGCAGCTTGGAGAGGCTGGTGATGGGGGAGTGCAGGGTGGCGCTGGTTCCTGCGATTTCACCCCCCCGACCCCCTCAACTGCGTTGAGGGGGGAGCGCACTGGCTGGTACAGGTCGAAGTGTGAGAATCGCGATCGATCGCCTGCTCTCCGACGGCCTCAACCTCGAGTTGCCGCGTGAGGGCGGTGAAGCCGATCGGCTCGAGCT
>CALKVR010001113.1 GCA_938004815.1 uncultured Polyangiaceae bacterium
CCACGCCGGACAGGCCGGCATGGACATGGGCATCGTCAACGCCGGCATGCTCGAGGTCTACGAAGAGATCGAGCCCGAGCTGCGCGTGCTCGTCGAGGACGTGCTGCTCAATCGCCGGCCCGACGCGACCGAGCGCCTCGTCGACTTCGGCGAGAGGCTCAAGGCGGCCGGCGCGGGCGACGCCGCCGCCGAGAAGAAGACGGAGGAGTGGCGAAGGGGCACCGTCGAGGAGCGCCTCTCGCACGCCCTCGTGAAGGGCATCGACACCTACATCGACGCCGACACCGAGGAGGCGCGCGTCAAGCTGAAGCGGCCGCTCGCCGTCATCGAGGGGCCGCTCATGGACGGCATGAGCGTGGTCGGCGATCTCTTCGGCGCGGGAAAGATGTTCCTGCCCCAGGTCGTGAAGTCGGCTCGGGTGATGAAAAAGGCGGTCGCCTATCTCTTTCCGTTCATGGAGGCAGAGAAGGCGGAGCTGGCGGCGGCGGGGCACGTGCAGAAGACACAGGGCAAGATCGTGCTCGCGACGGTGAAGGGCGACGTGCACGACATCGGCAAGAACATCGTCGGCGTCGTCCTCGCCTGCAACAACTACGACGTCGTCGACATGGGGGTGATGGTCTCGTGCGAGAAGATCCTCGAGCGCGCCAAGCTCGAGAACGCCGACCTGATCGGCCTCAGCGGCCTCATCACGCCGTCTCTCGACGAGATGGCACACGTCGCGCGCGAAATGGAGCGGCAGGGCTTCAAGCTGCCCCTCCTCATCGGCGGGGCCACGACGAGCCGGGCGCACACGGCGGTGAAGATCGCGCCGTTCTACAGCGAGCCGGTCGTGCACGTGCTCGACGCGAGCCGGGCCGTGCCGGTCACGACGAGCCTCCTCAGCGAGGAGAAGAAGGCCGACTTCGTGATGCAGCACCGAGCCGACTACGAGGAGCTGCGGCGGCTGCACGGCGCGCCCAAGCACAAGGTCGTGAGCATCGAGGCCGCGCGCGAGAACGCGCCGCGCGCCGAGTGGCGCGCGGACGACGTGCCTCAGCCAGCTTTCACCGGGGTTCGCGTCGTCGACGACTTTCCCCTCGAGACGCTGCGAGCCTACATCGACTGGACGCCGTTCTTTCACACCTGGGAGCTTCGCGGTGTGTACCCGAAGATCTTGGAGCACGAGACCTACGGCGAGCAGGCGCGCACCATCTTCGCCGAAGGCAACAGGCTCCTCGACGAGATCATCGCCAAGCGCCTCCTTCGCGCGCGCGGCGTCTACGGGTTCTTTGCCGCGAACGCGGTGGGCGACGACGTCGAGCTCTACGCCGACGCGTCGCGCACCCAGGCGCTGGCGCGCTTTCATTTCTTGCGGCAGCAGACCGAGAAGAAGGACAAGCGCGAGCCGCATCGCTCGCTCGCGGACTTCATCGCGCCGAAGAGCAGCGGCCTCGCCGACCACATCGGGGCCTTCGCCGTCAGCACCGGGTTCGGGCTGAAAGAGCTCTGCGACGGGTTCCGGGCGAAGCACGACGACTACAACGCGATCATGGCCGAGGCTCTCGCCGATCGGTTGGCCGAGGCCTTCGCCGAGGTGCTCCACGAGCGCGCCCGCACGGAATGGGGCTACGGTCGGTCGGAGAGCCTGACGCCGGCCGATCTCATCGCCG
This sequence comes from uncultured Polyangiaceae bacterium, assembly GCA_938004815.1. Taxonomy (GTDB): domain Bacteria; phylum Myxococcota_A; class Polyangia; order Polyangiales; family Polyangiaceae; genus Xiheicaenibacterium. The sequence goes on from CALKVR010001113.1 coordinate 1,653, forward strand.
AAAAGTATCGCGGCATCAGGCCCGCCGCCGGCTACCCCGCCTGCCCCGATCACACCGAGAAGGGCACGCTCTGGCGGCTCCTCGACGTCGAGAAGAACACCGGCATGACGCTCACCGAGTCATTCGCGATGTGGCCCGGCTCGAGCGTGAGCGGGCTCTATTTTGCGCACCCCGAGTCGCGTTATTTCAGCGTGGGCAAGATCGATCGCGATCAGGCGGTCGACTACGCCGCCCGAAAGGGCATGACGCTGCAGATGGTCGAGCGCTGGCTCGCGACGAGCCTTTACTATGAGCCGGCGAGCTGACTCAGCCCCCCCAGGCTCAGTTGCCGCCCGAGCCGGAGCTCGCGGCCGTGCCGTAGGCGGAGGCGACGCTGGAGCCCGAGGTCGATGACGAGGACGACGTAGCCGACGACGAGGACGAGCTCGACGTGACGCCCGTGCCGTAGGCCGAGGCGACCCCGGAGCTGCTGCTGACGCTCGACGACGCGCCGCCTTGACCGCCGCTGCCGCTGTCGTCGCCGCACCCGGCCACCGCGCCGCCCGCGATCGTCAGGCCGAGGAGCATCGCCGCCGCCGTCTTGCGACGGTCGTGGCCGCTCGCGGCCGCCGCCCCGCCGCAGTGGGGACACTCGGCGGCCCCGGCGCGGTAGTGGCAGTTGCAGTCGGGGCAAGCGACGAGGTCGACGCGCAAAGAATCCATGCCCGCCATGAGAACCGGTCGGGCGACCGAGGTCAACGGTCGCGCACGCCGTCAACCTACGGCGCGCATGATGTCGGCCAGGACCCCCGAGGCCGTCGCGGCGCCGCCGGCGCCGGGGCCGCGAACGACGATGGTGACGTCTCCGGCGCGCTCGGAGTGGATGGCGACGAACGCCTCGGTTCCCCTGAGCTGGGCGGCGGGGTGCGCCATGTCGACGACGACGGGGCCCACGCGGATCGGGGTATGGCTCTTGGGCTGCACCTGGGCGAGGTAGCGGATGACCTGCCCCTCTTTGCGCAAACGATCGGCGCGCGCCGCGAAGAGCGGTGCGGCTTCGGCGAGCGCCGCCTCGAGGCCGATCTCTTTCGCGCGCACGAGCGTGGAGGCGGGGACGAAGGGCTCGAGCTCGACTTCGTCGAGGGTCGCGCGCAGGCCGAGCTCGCGCGCGAGGATCAGCGCCTTGCGCGCCACGTCGCGCCCGGAGAGGTCCTCGGACGGATCGGGCTCGGTGAAGCCGCGCGCCCGCGCGTCTTCGACGGCGGCGGCGAGGTTCTCGCCACGGCTGATCCCGTCCGCCAAAAAGCCGAGCGTGCCCGAGAGCGAGCCCTCGACGAGGAGGATGGCGTCGCCGCTCCGGATGCGATCGGCGATCGGGGCGAGCACGGGCAGATCGGCGCCGACGGTGGTCTCGTAGAAGACGCGGCGACCGGAGGCGCGAGCGGCCGCGAAGATCGCCGCGTGTCGCTCGGGATCGACCACGAACGGGTTCTTGTTGGCGGTGACGACGTCGAAGCCTCGCGCGAGCGCGCGCGTGTAGAGGCGGTCCATTTCGTCGCTCGCGGTGCAGTCGACCAGGACGGTCCGCTCGCCGTGCTGCAGCTCGTCGAGGAGCGCCCCTGTCGATACGGCTCGCCGCGGCGCCTCGCGCCACGCGCCAGGATCGATGCCGTCGCGATCGATCGCGGCGTCGCCGCGCCCCGCGATCGCGACGACGCGGAGATCGAGCCCCGTGTGGGACGCGATCTCGGCGCCCCGCCGGGCGAGGATCGCGAGGAGGTTGGAACCTACGTTGCCTCGACCGAAGAGGAAGAGGTTCGCGCGCCTCAAAGGACCGTCTCGCGGAGCGCGCGGTCGAGATCGGCCTCGATGTCGGCCGCGGCCTCGACCCCGACCGAGAGGCGCACGAGATCTTCAGGGATGCCGAGGGCGAGGCGCTCGTCGGTCGAGAGCTCGTAGAAGCTCATGAGGGCGGGCTGCTCGATCAGCGTCTCGACGCCGCCGAGCGAGGGCGCGATCGTGGCGAGCCGGCAGGCGTCGATGAAGCGGCTCGTGCCGTCGAGATCCGACTTCACCCGGAACGTGACGACGCCGCCGAACCCGCGGCAGAGCTCGGTCGCCAGCGCGTGATCGGGGTGGCTCTCGAGGCCGGGATAGAAGACCTGGCGGACCCCCGGGTGCGCCTCGAGGAAACGCGCGATGCGGAGGCCCGTCTCGTTCTGGCGCGCGACGCGGAGGCCGAGCGTCTTCATCCCACGCTCGATCAAATACGCCGCGTGCGGATCGAGCACGCCGCCGAGCAGGCTGCGCGCGTCGCGGATGGCGGCTACGAGCCCGGGCTCGCCGCAGACCGCGCCCGCGAGCGCGTCGTTGTGGCCGCCCAGGTACTTGGTGCCGGAGTGGAGGACGAGATCGGCGCCGAGCGCGAGCGGGCTCATGTTGATGGGCGTCGCGAACGTCGAGTCGACGAGCACCTTGACCCCGCGATGCGCCTTGGCTGCTTTCACGACCGCCGGCACGTCGGCGACGCGCAGGTAGGGGTTGCTCGGGGCTTCGGTGAGGACGACGCGCGTCTTGCCGGCGCCGATGGCCGCCTCGAGCGCGCCGATGTCACCAGGCGGGACGAGGGTCGCGCTCACGCCGAAGCGCGAGAGGGTGCGCTCGACGAACTGTCTGGTGCGGCGGTAGCAGTCGCTCGTGAGGACGACGTGGTCGCCCGACTTGAGCATCGAGAGGAGCGTCGTCGTGATCGCGGCCATGCCGCTGCCGAAGAAGATCGCGTCGCCCGCGCCCTCGAGGGCGGCGAGCACGCGCTCGGCCGATCGAACGGTGGGGTTGCCGTAGCGGCCGTACTCGTCGCGCTCGATGCGGCCCTCGAAGTGGTCACGGAGCTCGGCGGTCGAGGCGAAGGTGTAGGTCGCCGAGAGCACGATCGGAGAGGGGACCGCGTCGAACGGCTTCTTTTCGGGGCCGGTCCCGTGAACGGCTGTCGTCTCGGGTGACCGTTTGGCTGACATGGCGGCGGGGAATGGATAAAGCACGGGGCGCGCCTCTGTCGAGACGCGCCCCGTGGTCGCAGGAGACCGTAAGCCGAGTTCTGTGCCGGAGCGCGGTCGCCCTCGCTCCGGCGGCGGTCATTCCTCTAGGGCGCGCGTCGCCGCGCGCCTCGAGCAGCCTACCCGGAGGCTCGGGCGGGCAACCCTTCACGCGCTCGCCGAAGCGGGCGCGAACGCCTCCCTATGTGGCCTTGCTCCGGGTGGGGTTTGCCATGCCGACCGCGTTGCCGTGGTCGCGGTGGGCTCTTACTCCACCTTTTCACCCTTACCGGGGAGGCGAGACCCGAGGGCCGCGCCGACCGGCGGTTTGCTTTCTGTTGCACTGTCCTCGAGGTCACCCTCACCGGGCGTTACCCGGCACCATGCCCTGCGGAGCTCGGACTTTCCTCCCGCGCGGGGTCCGAGGACCCCGCGCCAGCGATCGCCTGTTCGCCTGCGACGAGGGAGAGACGTAACAGGGCGGCGGAAAATGTCACGCCGTCAGTTGCCGCCGGCGCCGCCCATGCCGCCGGCGCCGCCCATGCCGGCCCCGCCGCCGCCGATGCCGGCCCCGCCGCCGCCCTGGCTGCCGGCGCCCTCGCCGCGCGCGCACTGGCCGGCGACCAAGATGTCGTCTCCGCACGTCGCGAACCACGCGTTGAGGGTGTCGATCTTCGCTTGGTCCATCGGGTGGTTGCCGAGCGGCATCCGGGGGATGCTCGCCCCGGGTTGGATCTGCGTCTCCATCCGCGCCCAGATGCGCTGCGCGCCGAGCGCGGGCGGCATCAGGCCGTAGAGCCACGCCTGGGTGTCGTCGTAAGTGAGGAGCGAGAACGGGCCCTGGCCGCCGGGCTTGTGACAGCCGTGGCAGTTCTCGAAGAGCACGGTGTAGACGTCGCAGGGAAAGCCGGCCGTGTCCTCGAACGCGCACGCCGCGCCGCCGCCTGCGCCGCCCACGCCGCTCGAAGACGCGCTCGAGGTGGCGGGGGTGCAAGCGTCGTCTCGGCAGCCGGTCTCGAGATCGGCGTCGCAGCTGAGCGCGGCGCCGGTCATCACGACCCCGGCGGCGGCGAGGAACGACGAGAGCTTCATGGTAGGTGCATGCTCCCAGGCGGAACGACAGACCTCAACCCCGACGCTTCTGCAGCAGGGCTTCGCCGAGCGCCTGGCTGCGCTGAGCCGCGGCCTCGACCGCGTCGATGAGGGTGCGGCGCAGGCCGCCGGACTCGAGCGTGTGCAGGCCCGCGATCGCCGTGCCGCCGGGGCTCGTCACCATGTCCTTGAGCCGCCCGGGGTGCTCGCCGCTCTCGAGCTGGAGCTTGGCGGCGCCGTACACCGTCTGGGCGGCGAGCATCAGCGCGGTGTCACGGCCCAGGCCGACCTTGACCCCGCCGTCGGCGAGGGCCTCGATCATCAGCATCACGTAGGCCGGCCCGCTTCCTGACAGTCCTGTCACGGCGTCGAGCAGCGCCTCGTCGAGGGTGGCGCAGCGCCCCACCGCTTCGAAGAGCTCGGTCGCGATCTGCATGTCGTCGTCCGTCGCGTGGGTGCCGGCCGCGATCGCGGTGGCGCCGGCGAGGGCGATGGCGGCGGTGTTCGGCATGCTGCGGATGAACTTCGCGCCCTGGGGTAGGCCATCTTCGAAGACGACCGACGGGACGCCGGCGGCGATCGAAATCACGAGCGCCCCAGTTTTGAGGTTGTCGCGGACCACGGGCAGAACCCGGTCGACGATCTGTGGCTTCACCGCCACGACGACCACGTCCGAGAACTTCACCAAAGCGGCGTTGTCGTTCGTTGTCTGAATGCCGAACGCGCTGGAAAGCTCGGTAAGTCGGCCTGGTTTCAGGTCGCTGACGAGGAGCTGGCTCCGGGCGACCGACCCCGATGCCACCAGGCCCTTGATGAGGGCGCCGGCCATGGCTCCCCCACCCAAGAAGCCGATATGCTTGTCACGGATCCGTGGCGCCGGTTTTTCCGGCGCCGAGGGGGAAAACAAATCGCTGGCCACCGCGGCGGACGCTAGCAGAATGACGACACCCGGGGCGATAAGGTCCAGTCACAAATCGCCGATTCGCCGCCACGGAAACTCAGCTCGAGCACCCTTGCCACAGAAGGTCAGAAGATGAAGCACCGTCTCACTGCTCGTTTCGCCAGCTTTCCGATCCTTCTTCTGTGCCTCGCTTCTGCCGCTGGCTGCCAGCAGCAATCCGCCGCGTCTCCTGACCCCGACTTCTCGCCCTCGGCGAGCCAGGTCGGCTCGGCCAGCGTCGCGCTCAACGACTCCAACGTCGATCGCGCGGGCTTGCCTCCGCTGAAGCTGCCCGAGGCGTTGCCGCCCGCGCCCGTCCCCGCGACGTTCGACGTCGCCGATCTCTCCGCCAAGGTCACGCCTGCCGTCGTCAACATCACGACGACGCAGAAGGTGAGCCTGCCCGAGGGCCACCCCTTCGACTTCTTCTTCGGCCCCGAGGGCGGCGCGCCGCGTGGCGAGCGGCAGGGTGCCGGGACGGGCTTCATCATCGACTCGCAGGGGTACGTCGTGACCAACGAGCACGTCGTCCGCGACGCCGACGAAGTGCTCGTGAAGCTCTGGGACGAGCGCGAGCTCGCCGCCGACGTGGTCGGTCGCGACCCCAAGCTCGACCTCGCGCTGCTCAAGATCAAGAGCGGCGGCGAGATGCCTGCCGTGCGCCTCGGCGCGTCCGGCTCGCTCCGGATCGGCGAGCACGTGCTCGCCGTCGGCAACCCGTTCGGCCTCGGCCACACGGCGACGCTCGGCATCGTGAGCGCCAAATCGCGCTTCATCGGCGCGACCAGCTACGACGACTTCATCCAGACCGACGCGGCTATCAACCCGGGCAACAGCGGCGGGCCCCTCTTCAACTGGCGCGGCGAGGTCGTCGGCATCGCGACCGCGATCCGCCCCGGCGCCAACAACATCGGCTTTGCGATCCCGGTCGACGCGCTGAAAGACGTCCTCCCCCAGCTCCGTGAAAAGGGGCATGTCGTTCGCGGCAAGCTGGGTCTCGTGTTCCAGCCGATGAGCGCCGAGCTGGCCAAGGCGCTCAAGCTCCCCGGTCCCAAGGGCGCGCTCATCGCGCAGATCGAGTCCGGCGGCTCGGCCGCGCGCGCAGGCCTGAAGGCGGGCGACGTCATCATCGCCGTCAATGGCAAAGACATCCTCCACGCCGAGGAGCTGCCGCGGAACGTCGCGCGCAACCCCCCCGGCGCGCAGATCGCCGTCTCGTTCTTGCGCGACGGCAAGCGCCAAGAGACCAAGGCGACGCTCGACACGCTCGAGGACGACGCCACGGCCAAGGGCCCGCAGATGCGCTCCCCCAAGGCCGCGCCTGCGAACAACAAGCTCGGCGTCCAGGTCTCCAACGTGAAGGGCGGCGGCGTGCGAGTCGAGGCGATCTCGCCGGCCAGCCCGCTGAAAGAGGTCCGCCCCGGAGATATCGTCCTCGAGGTCGACGGCAAAGCGATCAAAGACGTCGACGCCCTCGAGGCCCTGCTCGGCGGCGCCAAATCGGGCGCGGTCCTGCTCGCCAAGATCAAGCGCGGCGACTCGATTCGCTTCGCACCCGTGCCTGTTCCCGGCAAGTGATCTGGTTGCCAAGACCGGAAGGTCTTGGTGCTGGGCGGGGCGAGTGGCTGCTATTTCTCCCCCCCGACCCCCTCACTCCGTGAGGGGGGAGGCCCATGTGGAGAACGAGTCGGGTTGCTGCGGCCTTGACCGCATCGTTGGTGCTGGCCGCGCTTTGGTCGGCGGCGAGCGGCTCGGTCGACGTGCCTTGGTCGCGCGCGTTCGCGCTCCTGTTTCTCGAGCCGCTCGGGCTCCTGCGCGTCGACGCGACCGACACCGAGCGGACGGTCGTGCTCGTCCTTCGCGCGCCGCGAATCGCGCTCGGCGCGCTCGTCGGTGCAGCCCTGGGCGCGTGCGGCGCCGGCGTGCAGGCGCTCTTTCGTAACCCGCTCGCCGATCCTGGCCTCGTCGGTGTCTCCGCCGGCGCGTCCCTGGGCGCCGCCGGCGCGATCGTCCTGGGCGGGGGCGCGATGGCCCTCCTCCCCGGCTGGGTCCGCCCGGCGCTCTTGCCGTTCGCGGCCTTCGGGGGCGGGGCCCTCACGACCGCGCTCGTGCTGGCGCTCGGCTCGGGGCTTCGCGGCCGCGCCGCGACGGTGACCGTCCTGCTCGCCGGAGTCGCCGTCAACGCGCTCGTCGGCGCCGTCGTCGGCCTGCTCTCGCAGGTCGCCGACGACGCCGAGCTGCGCGATCTGGTGTTCTGGACGATGGGCGGGCTCGGGCACGCGTCTTGGGAGCTCGTCGCGGCGACCGCGCCGTGGGTGGGGCTCGTGGTCGTGGGGCTCATGCGCGTCGCGCGGACGCTCGATCTCCTCGCGCTCGGGGAGCGCGAAGCGTCCTACCTGGGCGTACGGATCGCGCGCGTCCGCCGGCTGGTCGTCGCTGCGGTCGCGCTCGGCGTCGGCGCGGCCGTCGCAGCGGCCGGGCTCGTCGGCTTCGTCGGGCTCGTGGTGCCGCACGTGGCGCGGCTGACGGTGGGAGCGAAGAACCAGGCCGTCATTCCGATATCCGCGCTCGCCGGCGCGACGCTGATCGTCGGCGCGGACGCGATCGCCAGGACCGTGGTCGAGCCGGCGGAGCTGCCGGTCGGCCTCCTCACCGCGGCCCTGGGCGCGCCGTTCTTTCTCTACCTCTTGCGCAAAGAGGTGCGGCCCGCATGAGCATCGTCGCCGACGGGGTCGTCGTGGAGCTCGGCGGGCGGTCCATTCTGCGCGGGGTCGATCTGCACGTCGGAGCGGGTGAAGTGGTCGGCCTCGTCGGCCCCAACGGCGCGGGCAAGTCGACGCTGGTGCGCGCGCTCGCCGGCGAGATCGTCCCCGACGCGGGGGCGGTGACCATCGACGGCAAG
>CALKVR010001114.1 GCA_938004815.1 uncultured Polyangiaceae bacterium
TCCATCGACAGGCCACGCGTGCTCGAGCTCTTCGCGGGCTCCGGCGCCCTCACCTACGCGCTGGCGCGGGCCGGCGCGCGCGTCGATGCGGTCGAGGCGTACGCCCCGGCCGCCGACGCGATCGCGGGGGCCGGCGGCGAGGCGATTCGTGCGCACGCTGCCGACGCGGCGACCTTCGCGACCGACGCGGCCGAGCGCGGCGAGCGCTGGGACGCGGTCGTCGTCGACCCGCCGCGCCGCGGTCTCGAGCCCGAGCTTCGCCGCGCCATCGCCGCGCTCGCGCCGCGCTTGGTGGTGTACGTCTCGTGCCACCCCGAGACGCTCGCCCGCGACCTCGCTCACTTCGCGAGGCTGGGCTACGCAGCCGACCGGGTGAGCGGGCTCGACATGATCCCGCAGACGGATGAGGTCGAGGCGGTCGCGATCCTGACGCCCTGTCCGCCGCCGGCGCGCGCGGTCGTCCACGAAGCGGCGGCGGTGCAGATCGTCGACGTCGCTGCCAACGACCGCGTGAGCGACCTCTCTCTCGCGCCCCCCGCGAGCGGCTCCGGCCTCGCCCTCGTGCTCGCGCCGGGTGCCGCGAAGCCCGACGCGACGCTGGAGGCGCTCGTCATCGTCAAAGGCATCACCCACAAGCGCGGCTCGCTCAAGGGGCGCGCGCGCTACCGGCGGCTCGCGGGCGCCTCCGGTCACTCCATCCTCCGCGTCGAGGCCACCGCGCCCGCGCGGACCGCCTCCGACCTCGCCGCCATCGGGCACCCCGTCATCGGGGATCCGAAGCGCTGCGATGCCGGAACGGCGCGGCACTTCTTCGAGAAGCACGGGCTCGATCGCGCCGCCTGGCACACCGTTCGGCTCGCGCTCACGGGCGGGCCTTCGCTCTCGTCTCCTCTCCCCGGCGATCTCGTCGCCGTCCTCGCGAGCCTCGGCGCCGACGTCGACGCCCTCGGTCAGGAACCGGGCGGGGCCGCCGTCGCTGAGGTCACCGGGGATGCGCCGTTGGACCGCCCCCCGGTCGAAACCTCTACCCCTGGGAGCCGGGGGGCTCGGGAGCGACCTCGAGGAGCTCCGTAAGAAGCGCGCGACGCCGCGGCCGAAAGGCCGAAGCCGAGCGCGCAGGCTCTATCGATCTCTTTCTGCCAGCGTGCCGCGATACCAGGCGTAGGTCTGCTCGATCCCGTCGCGAAGGCCGATCTTTGCCTGCCACCCGAGAGCGCTCAGACGGCTCACGTCGAGCAGCTTCTGGGGCGTGCCGTCGGGCTTCGATGTGTCCCAGCTGAGCTCGCCGGTGAACCCGACCACGTCGCGGATCGTCTCGGCGAGCTCGCGGATCGTCACGTCGGTGCCGACGCCCACGTTCACGAGCTCGGGCGACTCGTACGTCCGCATGAGGTGAACGCTCGCGTCCGCCAGATCGTCGACGTGCAAGAACTCTCGCCGCGGGCTGCCCGAGCCCCACACCACGACCGACGACCCGCCGCTCTCTTTGGCT
>CALKVR010001115.1 GCA_938004815.1 uncultured Polyangiaceae bacterium
CCCAGGGACTGCAAGAAAGAGTGGGCCGCCGCCGCCGAGGCCATTCACCAGCTGCGCGACTCGGTGAAATCCGGGTTGTGCGGCGAATGGGGTGGCCTGGGCTACCGCCAGCGCCTCGACGAGCATCGAGCTTTCATTCAGAAGATCACGACCGAGATCGAGACGGGCCTCTCCGACGCGGCGATGAAGCTGGGTGACGCCACCACCTGGCCCGGCATGGTCGTGCGACCACCGCAGCCTCACCCCTGTCTGAAGTGCGCGATGCCCGAGGACCCGGGCGTGATGGAGGGGGGCGATCCCCTCGTCCTCTCGTTCGCCGACGGTGCGTCGGCGCTGAGCCCCGACGCCGAGGCCGCGCTCGCCAAGATCCCGGCCGAGGCCAAGGAGATCATCATCCGCGGTCACGCCGACCTGGGAGAGAAGGACGCGGCCAAGCTCGCGCAGGCTCGCGCTGACGCCGTCAAGAAGGCGATCGCCAAGAAGGGCAGCAAGGCCAAGCTCACGGTGGTGGGGCTGGGCGCCGATCTGCCCATCGCTTCATCCAAGACCGAGGCCGGTCGCGCCAAGAATCGCCGCGTCGACTTCGCCTACCCGCCCGCACCCAGGCGCTAGCCATGACGAGCGCGGCCGAGGCGAGGGTCCGAGAAAAGGACGGCCTGTGCGAGATCGAGGGCGCGATCGAGTCGCCCTTCATCAACCACGATCTGGCTCCCACCAAGCTGAGCGAGCGCAAGTGGGCGACGAAGGACATCGCCGCGCTCTGGATCTCGATGTCGGCCTGCGTGCCGACGTACATGCTCGCCTCGTCGCTGATCGCCGAGGGCATGAGCTGGTGGCACGCGGTCGTGACGATCTTCCTCGGGAACACGATCGTGCTCGTCCCGATGGTCCTCAACGCCCACGCGGGCACCAAATACGGCATCCCGTTCCCCGTCTACTGCCGCCCCGCGTTCGGCATGATCGGCGCCAACGTCCCCGCCATCCTGCGCGCGCTCGTGGCGTGCGGGTGGTTCGGCATCCAGGCCTGGATCGGCGGATGGGCCATCTACAAGATCGCCGCGATCTACTTGCCGGGGTGGGAGGCGCTCGCGCCGCTGCCGGTGCTCGACATCAACGTGGCCCAGCTCGGGTGCTTTCTCTTCTTCTGGGCGCTCAACATGTTCGTCATCTACAAGGGCATCGAGTCGATCCGGCTGCTCTTGAACATCAAGGCGCCGCTCTTGATCTTGCTCGGCCTCGCGCTCCTCTTCTGGGCGTACAGCCGCGCGGGCGGCTTCGGCCCGATGTTGAGCAAGCCCTCGGCGTTCGACCCTGGCCAGCCCAAGGCTGGGCAATTCTGGTCGTTCTTTTTTCCGGCGCTGACGGGCATGGTCGGCTTCTGGGCGACGCTCAGCCTCAACATCCCCGACTTCACGCGGTACGCCTATTCGCAACGCGACCAGGTGGTGGGCCAAGCGCTGGGCTTGCCTACGACGATGGGCCTCTACTCCTTCATCGGCGTCGCGGTCACGTCGGCGACGGTCATCATCTACGGCGAGGCGATCTGGGACCCGGTCGTGCTCGTCACGAAGTTCGAGAGCCCGGTCGTGCTCGTCGTCGCGCTGCTCTCGCTCGGGATCGCGACGCTCGCGACCAACATCGCCGCGAACGTCGTGAGCCCCGCAAACGACTTCGCCAACATCGCCCCGACCAAGATTTCGTTCCGCACCGGGGGGTACATCACCGGCGTGATCGGCATCCTCATCATGCCGTGGAAGCTCGTCGCCGACCCCACCGGCTACATCTTCACGTGGCTCGTCGGCTACTCGGCGCTGCTCGGCTCGATCGGCGGGGTGCTGATCGCCGACTACTTCGTCCTCCGCAAGAAGCGGCTCGATCTGCCAGGGCTCTACGAGAAGGCAGGCCCCTACTGGTATCAGGGTGGTTGGAACACCAAGGCTTTCATCGCCCTCGTCGCCGGCATCGCGCCCAACTTCCCAGGGTTCCTCGGCACGGTAAAGTGGGCCACGGTCTCCGACGTCTGGATGAAGCTCTACAACTACGCGTGGTTCGTCTCGTTCGGCATCGCGTTCGCCGTCTACCTGGGGCTTTCGGTGACCAGGCGCAGCGCCGACCGTTCCCCACCCGCCTGAGCCTCCGCGCCCGCTACCGAGTTGACGACAACGTCACGGTAGGTTTCGATAAAAGGCATGCGTCGCCTGACGAATAGCTTGGTCGGGATGGGGTTCGTGCTGGTCGCGATCGTCGCCGGTTGTGAGGCCGGGTCGGATGACGAGACAGGGGGAGGCGGCAGCGGCGCCGGCAACTCCGGCAGCACCGGCAACAAGGCCTCGACGGGCGACGGCTTCGCCACGAGCAACAGCACGGGGACAGGCGTCGGCGGCGGCTGCGCGGGCATCGACAAGACGGCCGAGAAGGTCCCGCTCGACATGTACATCATGCTCGATCAATCGGGCTCGATGAGTGATCCCGCGTCCGGCGGCGGCACGAAGTGGGACGCCGTCGAGTCGGCGCTCAGCGCGTTCGTGAACCAGCCCGAGGCGGCGGGGATCGGCGTCGGCATCCAGTACTTTCCGCTCGCGAGCGGCGCGAACTGCAACGTCCCGCAGTGCACGGTGGACGGCGACTGCGGCGCCGGCTGCGGCCCGTGCATGCTCCTCGGGCCGTTCGGCATCTGCACCGGCTTCGGCAACAGCGACTCGTGCGACGTGATGGATTACGCGACGCCCGACGTACCCATCGGCGTCTTGCCGGGCAACGCCGGCGCCATCGTCAGCTCGATCGCCGCCCACGGCCCGACCGGCGGAACGCCCACGTCGGCCGCGCTCGAGGGCGCGATCAGCCACGCCCAGACGTGGGCCGGCGCCAACCCCGGTCACGCGGTCATCGTCGTGCTCGCGACCGACGGCGACCCCACGAGCTGCAACTCCGACCTCGGCTACATCAACGGCGTCGCGGCGGCCGGCTTCAACGGCACGCCGTCGATCCCCACCTTCGTGATCGGCGTCGGCGGATCGGTGAGCGCGCTGAACGGCTTTGCGTCGGCCGGCGGCACGGGGATGGCGTACATGATCGACCAAGACCCGAACGTGCAGCAGGCGTTCCTCGACGCGCTGAACGAGATCCAGGGCATCGCCCTGCCCTGCTCGTACCTGATCCCGCCGCCCGACGACGGCGACATCAACTACGACCAGGTCAACGTGGAGTACATCCCCGGGGGCGGCGGCACGCCCGAGACGCTTCCGAAGGTGAATTCGCTCGCAGACTGCCCGCCGGGCGGCAACGCCTGGTACTACGACAACCCGTCGGCCCCGACACAGATCGTCCTGTGTCCGGACACGTGCACCAACATCTCGATGGACACGATGGGGCAAATCAAGATCGTGCTCGGCTGCGACACGGTCGTGCAGTAGCTCTCGAGCGGGGTGCCGCCGATGCCTGAGATGAGGCATAGTGGTGGTCTGGTCGACTCATGGCGGACGACCCCAACCGTCGGAACACGTTGAGGATGGGCCTGCCGGGGATAGCCCCCGAGCAGACGCCCAAGGCTCCGCATCCGGCGACGATCGCCAGGCCTGCGCCGCAGCGCTACGTGCTGCTCGGCGACGCTCCAACCCGCAGAAAAACGCCCAAGCCGCCGGAAGCCGACATCTCCGACGGCCCCGGCGCCCTCTACGACGAGCTCACGCCGCACCTGAGCTGGCTCACCGAAGAGCGGCGTCCGGAGATCAAGCGGCTGCTCCTGCGCGGTGAGCTCGAGCGCGTCCTCGGCCATTTCGAAGACGAGCACACGCGTTACCCCCGCAACGTCTCGGTCGAGAAGTGTCAGCGCATCGTCGAGCGCGCGATCGTCCGCCGGCTGACGCGCAAGCTCGACCCCACCGAGCGGGTCCCGGTGCTGACGGGCGAGGTCTCGAGCGCCAAGCCGCGCGATCCGCGCGTGCTCATCGCAGACCGCGTCGACGGGAGCTCGACCATCGACGAGATCCTGCGGCCGCTCACCATCTCGCGCCTCGCCGGTCTACAAGCCATCGACAGCTTGTTGGAGCAGGGGGTGATCGCTTGGAAGCCCCGCGTCGAGCCTTCGATCATCCCGTCCGCGCCGCCTCCTCCGCGCGTGAGCGACGCACCGGCAGGGATGGATCGCGACGACCCGCCGGTCTCGAGCCGCGTCACCCGCGCCGACCCCATCGAGGCCGAGACCCGTGCCGCACAGCTCCGCTCGGCGCCTTCTACGCCGCCCGAGGCCGAGGCGCCCTTCGAGCAGCCCGCGTCCGAGTCGGCGCGCTCCGAGAGCCCAGCCTCCGAGAAGCCGGCGTCGGTGCCACCG
>CALKVR010001116.1 GCA_938004815.1 uncultured Polyangiaceae bacterium
AGACCGACAAATTCCTGACCGCGTATGCGGTGGGCGCGGCCGAGGGCGTACACCCAATGCACATCTGGTCGATCGACGACGACGTCCAGCTCGCCAAGGCCGAGCAGCTCGACGCCGAAGCCCCCGGCGGCGGCTGGCCCTGCCTCGAAGAGGGCGTCGGCGTGAACGCGCGCCACATCACCGTCTGGGGCCCGTCCGATCCCGTGCGCCGCCACCCCGCGGGCACGGGCATGCCGCTCTACGCGGGGAGGAAGCTCCTCATGCAGATCCACCACCACCACGCGTCGCAGCCGGGCCCGTTCGTGGCGCTCGAGCTCGCCGATCAGGTCGACGCGCCGGCCGAGATCTGGACGATCGGGGCCGCGCCGTTCGTGCTGCCGCCGCGCACGCCCGCCACCAAGGTCCAGGCGCGGATCGTCATGCCGAAGAGCGGCCTCCTCTGGGGGACGCGCGCGCACATGCACGATCTCGGCGCCCGCGCGAAGGTCACGGTCGAGCGCGACGGCGCGAGCTCGTGCCTCCTCTCGGTGCCCGACTTCGACGCCAAGTGGCAGCTCATGTACTTCTACGAGACGCCCATCCCCATCCTCCAGGGCGACAACCTCCTCATCGAGTGCACGTACGACACCACGAGCAAGACCGAGGACACGCTCATGGGCCCGACCGCGAACGACGAAATGTGCGGGGCGAATTTCTATCTCAGCTTCGATTAGGAGCTCGAGAGCGAGAAGAAAATACACAACAGGCGACAGGCGATTGACAATTCACAAGTCGGCAACCACCTGACAGATCATCGCTGCGCTTCCAGTTGCGGGCGGCAGCGCGGGTCCGACTTGTCGGTCGTCAATCGCCTGTCGCCTGTTGTGTATTTCTCTCTCCTTCTCGCCGCCTGCGACGACGAGTCCGTCGACCGAGCTCCCATCCCGCCTCCCTCATTCGAGGTCGTCCACGGCTGGCCCGATCTTCCCGATGGCGAGCTGCTCGGTCAGGCATCGGGCGTGGGGGTGCAACTCGACGGCGACGTGATGGTGTTTCGTCGCGCGGACAGAGAGTGGGGTAGCGGAGCGCTGTCGACCGAGCCGATTGCGGCGCCAACGGTGATGCGGTTCGACGCCGAGTCGGGCGCGCTCGTCAGCGCAGTCGGCGCCGGGGCGTTCGCGATGCCGCACGGGCTGACCGTCGCCCCTGACGGCCACCTCTGGCTGACCGACGTGGCGCTGCACCAGGTCTTCGAGCTCGACGAGGCGGGCAACGTCATCCGCACGTTCGGCGAGCGCGGCGTATTCGGGGCCGACGAAGCGCACTTCAACATGCCGACCGACGTCGCCGTCGCGGGCGACGGCACCTTCTGGGTCGCCGACGGCTACGGCAACGGCCGCGTGCTCAAGTTCGCGCCCGACGGCACGCTGATCGCGGTCTGGGGCGGCATCGGCACCGAGCCCGGCAAGTTCCTCGTTCCCCATGGCATCGCGCTCGATCCTGACGGCAATGTCTACGTCGCCGACCGCGGCAACGCGCGCGTGCAGGCCTTCACCCCCGACGGCGAGCTCCGCGGTGTCTGGCAGAGCGAGGCTCTCGGGCGCCCCTGGTCGATCGCGTTCGATCCCGACGGCCTCGCCTACGTGGTCGACGGCGGCGACCAGCCACAGACCGGCCCCGATCGCGCGCGCATCGTCGTCGCCGGCCCCGATGGCGCTCCGATCACCTCGTTCGCCACCTTCGGCAATCAGGACGGCGAGCTCATCTGGCCCCACGACATTGCCATCGGCCTCGACGGCTCGGTCTACGTCGTCGAGGTAGGCGCCGGGCGGCGGTGCCAGAAGTTCGAACGGTTCTAGGCCGCGCCCAGCGGACGCCGCCGGCGACAAACGCGAATGGGCCCGACCCTTTCGGGGTCGAGCCCATTCTCTCACTCGGTGAGGCGCGCTCTCAGACCAGCGTGATGAGGTCCGTGAACTCGCTCGCCGGGGCGTTGCTCGGGAAGAGCCGCGCCGCGTCGGTGTCCTGGATGCCGTAGAGGCTGCGGATCGCGTTCTGGATGTGGCCGACCCCGATGCGCTTGCCGTTGATCGGCACCGGATCATGGCCCTCGGTCGTGGTGCCGTAGACCCGGTTGCCCTGGATCTGGCGGCCGTTGACGTAGCCCATCACCATCATGCTCGAGACGGCCCAGTGGTCCTTGCCGTTGCCGTCGTTGTACCCGGGCGTGCGGCCGAAGTCGGAGCCCATGAAGATGGCGCTGCGGTCGCGGATGCCCGCCTCTTCCAGGACCTCGGTGATGCGCGAGATCTGGGGGAAGAGGTTGTCGGTGTTCTGGAGCATGTTCTGGTCGACGCTGTCGTGGTTGTCCCAGCCGCCGGTGCCGATGCTGATGACGGCGCAGAGACCGGCCTTGAAGGCGGCGGCGCCCAACATGACCGACTGCACCATGTTGCTCTCGCCGTTCAGCGCGTCCTCCGAGGGGAGGAAGTCAATGAGCTGCTTGAGCTCGTTCTGGCCGAGTCGAGCCAAGTGGAGCCGGTTGAGGGCGGTGTTCAGCTTCGGCAGTCGCTGCGCCTTCGAGCGAACGTCGTACCGCTCCTGCCTTGCGGCTTGGATGCGGGTTGCCGTTGCGTCGGTGAGGTAGACATCGTCGGCGTTGTCGGCGTTGCCCGCGCGGTAAGGGAAGGCGATCCGCTTCACCGTGTCGATGTTGCCGAGGCGCGTCGCCGGGGCGACGCCGGCGGTCACGTCGTAGCCGCCGGCGCTGATGTAGCCCATGGGCGCGCCCGGGGCGAGGCCGGCCGAGAGGAGCGCGGCCACCGTGGGCTTGCCCTCTGCCATGTCACCGGCCCAGATGGCGCGGGTGCCGACGTCGTGGGCGTTGGTCGCCATGTCGATGCCGTTGATGACCAGCAGCTCTTGGTAGTGCCGCTGGCAGCACGTGCCGATCGCGAGACCGGCGCCGTTCGCGTTCGGGAGCGTCTCGAGCGGGGCGTACGAGATGTTCCCTGCCTGGCCCCAGCCCAGGTAGTTGCTCATCACGTCCTTCGAGCCCTGCTGATCGATCTCGGCCTGCGAGCCGGCCGGCTTCGGGTCACAGATGTGGGTGACCGTCCAGCCGCCGCCTGCGTGGTAGAGGATGGCGAAGGAGTGAGAAGCGGCAGCTTCAGCCTCCTTCTCCGTCATCGAGCCGACCGTGACGGCCAGGCCCGTCATGCTGCACATCTTGAGAAAATCTCTTCGATCCAACATGGTCCTGGCTCCTCTCACAGCTCGTAGACGAAGTTAGCGTCCGTCAGCATGTAGACCATGACGGCCATCCATGCGCGGGCGACGTAGAGCTGGTCGCGCGACCCGCCCTCGCCATCACCGCGGAACTGGACGTGCGGGCTCTTGTCACCCTCGGCCGTCTCGCCGAACGGCACGCCCGTGATGTAGTTGTGGTCGATGCCGCAGCGGAAGCCGCCGCCGAGACCGTCTTCGTCGACGCTCTTCTGTGCGAGCGGCTTGCCCTCTTGCCAGGTCTCGACGAAGAGCCGGTAGGTGCGCTCGATCTCGGGGTCGGTGACCGCCAGCGTCTCACCGAGCAGGTACTGGTGCAGGTGGACGATGTTGGCCTTGATCTTCGCGGCGTTCTCCGGAATCTCGTAGCCGTTGGCGTCCATCGGCTCGAGGTTGTGCTCGACCGAGGTGAAGAGGCGGCGCTCGGCCTGCGGGATCGAGAACTCGGCCGCAATGACCTCGCAGCCCGCCTCGAGGCTCATGCGCTCGACGATGTTGGCCATGACACCGTTCGGGTCGGTGACCCGGACGGTCGTGTCGACCGAGTCGGTGCCGCCGAAGAGCAGCTTGTACTCTCCGAGCAGGTTCGGGTCGTCCCAGTTGCCCCACGGCATCCCGAGGACGTTCTCGAGCTTGCGGTTCAGCTGCTCGGGGGTGAGCAGGTGAGCCGAGCCGACGCCGCCGAGGTGGCTCAGCTGCACGTCCGAGATGTCGCCGGCCGTGTTCTTCGCCCGGAAGTACGGGCTCATCACGACCTCTTTCACCATCTTCTTGAAGTTGTAGCCGTGCTTCACGCGGAAGTTCTCGGCGATCTTCGAGATGGTGTAGTACTGGCCCAAGTAGGCGCTGAGGTCGGCCTGGTAATCCGGGTCCTTCGGGTCTGACGGCGCCGCGAGCGGCTCCGACC
>CALKVR010001117.1 GCA_938004815.1 uncultured Polyangiaceae bacterium
GGCTGGTCGCCCTGCTCACCGGGCTCGTCGGCCGGTAGCGGCCACCGGATCCGGACCCCGCCGCATCAGGGGGGGAGGATCGGCGGCTCGTACGCGATCGCGACGGTGACGACGCCGTTCTCGAGCTTGTAGTTGCCGGTCTGCGGGTACGACAGGAACGAGGGGTTGCAGCCGGCCTTCTCGACGGTGAGCTGGATGAACTCGCCCGGTGCGGTCGCGGAGAGGCCGGAGACGGTCGCGAGGCCGAACTCACCGGTCGACGTGAGCGAGGGGTCGTCCTGCGGGATGGTGCTGCCGCCGTAGTAGAGGACGACGGCCTCGGGGTGGCCGACGACGTCGAAGGTGTAGCCGCTCAGATCTTCGCACTCGGGGGTCGCGTCGCTCTGGGCTTGCACGACGGCGAGGAGCGTCGGCGTGTCCATCGTATAGGTGGGCACGATCGAGAGGAGCGCCTCCGGGTAGAGCTCGGCGCTCGCGTCGTAATCGGCCACCAGCACCTGCTCGCCGAGGCGGACGGTCGCGTAGCTCTGGGCGACGATCTTCGGGTAAAAGGGCACGTTCGACGAGACCTGCGCCGACACCGAGCCGGTGTCGTCGGTCGTGTAGACCTTGCCCGGGCACGAGTCGCTCGTGACCTGCGCGTCGATGACCGGGAGCATGTTCAAGTAGTCGGTGAACGTCCCCGAGAGGAGGACGGTCGGCTCCTCGCCGCACGAGGTGCCGCTGCCGCTCGAGACCGTGACGCCCGTGCCCGACTGCGAGCTCGACGACGCCGCGCCGGCGCCGGCGCCGGACGTGTCCGAGCCGCCCGAGCCGTCAGCCTCGTCGTCGCTGCACCCGGCGGAGGTGAGGCCCATGACCAAGAGGGACGAGAGACCAAGGATGCCAAGCTCGAGCCTACGATGCATGGACCGATCATGGCTCGACCCGAGCGACTTGGCTAGGGACAAGGGGCGGCGGCAGTGGGCGGGCGCAGCTTTTCGGCGCGCGGCGATGCGGCTAGGGGGCCGGGGTCTTCAGGGCCTCGGCGGCAGCCATGACGGTTCTGTCAATGTCGGCCTCGGTGTGGGCGCCGGAGAGGAACGCGGCCTCGAACTGGGCCGGGGGCCAGTAGATGCCGCGGCGGAGGAGCTCGCCGTGGAAGGCGGCGAAGCGCTTGCGGTCGGCCTTGTCGGCGTCGGCCCAACACCTGACGGGGCCCTTGCAGAAGAACAGGGTGATCATCGAGCCGACGCGCTGGACGCAGGCCTCGGCGCCGGTCTGCGCGATGGCGCGGGCGAGCCCCTCTTCCAGCCGGGCCCCGAGCGCCTCGAGGCGCATATAGAGGGCGGGACCGAGGTGGGCGAGGGTGGCGAGGCCGGCCGAGACGGCGACCGGGTTCCCGCTCAGGGTGCCCGCTTGGTACACGGGGCCGAGGGGAGCGATCACGCTCATGATGTCGGCGCGGCCGCCGTAGGCGGCGAGCGGCATGCCCCCGCCGACGATCTTGCCGAGCGTGGTCATGTCGGGCTTGATGCCGTAGCGCTCCTGCGCGCCGCCGGGGGCGAGGCGGCAGCCGGTCATGACCTCGTCGAAGATGCTGACAGCGCCGTGATCGCGGCAGATGTCGACGATGGTCTGGAGGTAGCCGGGCTCGGGGGGGACGCAGCCCATGTTGCCCACGACCGGCTCGACGATGACGGCCGCGATCTGGGTGCCCGTCTTGGCGAAGAGCTCGCGGAGCGCGGCCTCGTCGTTGAAGGGGAGGGTGAGGGTCGTCTTGGCGATCCCCTCGGGGACGCCGCCCGAGTCGGGGGTGCCGAACGTGGCGAGGCCGCTGCCGGCCTTCACCAGCAGGTGATCGGCGTGACCGTGGTAGCAGCCCTCGAACTTCACGATGAGATCGCGCTTGGTGAACCCGCGCGCGACGCGCAGGGCGCTCATGGTCGCCTCGGTGCCGCTCGAGACGCAGCGGAGCATTTCCATGCTGGGGTAGAGCTCGCGGAGGCGCTCGGCGAAGCGCACCTCGAGCTCGGTGGGGGCCCCGTAGGAGAGACCGCGGGTGGCGGCGTCTTGCACGGCGCGGATGACGTCCGGGTGGGCGTGGCCGAGGATCATCGGGCCCCACGACCCGACGTAGTCGAGGTACGCCGTCCCGTCGGCCCCGTAGACCTGAGCGCCCTCGGCGCGCTGGATGAACACCGGGTCGCCGCCGACCGCGCGAAACGCGCGGACCGGGCTGTTCACGCCGCCGGGGATCAGACGGATGGCGCGTTCGTAGAGGCCGCGCGAGAGGCTGTCGGTCATGGCGCGGAGCCTACCATTCTGGAGGAGCAGGTGAGCTGGGAGTGCTCGGGAGCGCGGCCGCGTGGTCTCAGCCCCCTGGCCCCCCTCGCGGCGCGAGGGGGGAGCTCCGCTGTCGCCAAGCGCCCGGCGTGGTCCCGTGGGTGGAGCGAAAGTGGGCGACGAGATGCGACGCGGAGCTGAGGCCGACCTGAGCCGCGATGGCGTCGAGGTCGAGCTCGGTACCTGCGAGGAGCCGCTCGATCTCGCGTGACAGGTAGCGGTCTCGCTGCTCGCGAAACGTGGTGCCCTCCTCGGCGAGGCGCCGCTGGAGCGTTCGTTGCGACACCCCGAGCGCGCGCGCGACGTCGGCCGCGCCGGCGAGCCCGCGAGCGTCGAAGGCGGCTTGCACGCGGCGCGTGATCTCCGGGCTCCGAATCGCCGACATGCGGAGCGCTTCGATGAGGCCGTGGAGGTCCGGCACCCCGCACCACGCGAACGCGTCCGCGCCTGGACCCTGAAAGCACGCGAACGGGTAGGGAGGCTTGGCTACGTGGAGCGCGCCCGCGACCATCACGCCGACGAAACCGTCAGGATGGAGGACCGCTTGTCGCCCCACGTTCGGCCCCCAGGCGTGGCGGCGGCTGACAAGGTAGGAGAGCAGCTTGCCGAACGCGATCATGTCGATCGAGTCGACCGCGCGGCAGTCGACGAACGACGCGTGCCCCGCGAAGCGAGGGTCGCTGCCGAGCTCGAAGAAGGGGATCATGGCCGCGATGTCGGCCTCGAGCGGGCGACCCCACATCACCGTCCCGAACGCGCGCGTGCCGTCTTGCCAGTAGCAGAAGCACCGGCCGGCGAACGCGCGCCGGGCCGGATCCCCCAGGAACTCGCCTGGCCCGCTCGCCTCGACGAAGGGCATCGTGGGCCGAGGCTACCCGGACGGCGCGATGGTGAAAACGCGCCAAAGCCTTGCGCGGACGCGCCACCCGACGCGCGGCGACGCGCCGGGGCCGTATCGTGCGGTTCATGTCGATGGTGCGAGCTTTTGCCGGCGTGCTGGTCTTGGGCTTGGTTGCCTGCGGGGACGATTCGGGGAGCGGAGGCGGCGGCACGTCGGAGACCGGGAGCAGCCAATCGAGCGGGAGCGGCAACGCGGCGTGCGATGGTGCGGGCAAGCCCGAGATGACGGGGCCCATTCAGGGGTTGGAGCCGAGCTACCCGGCGGGCGATCCCATCGACGTCGGCGTACCGGTGGACGAGGACACCGCCCGCGTCATCGTCGGCATTTACGAGGTCGGGTCGAACTTGTACCTCGGCGGCACCGCCGAGGACACCGCGGGGCCGACGACCCAGGCGATGAGCTTCTTCGCGGGAGTCGCGGGAGGCGAGATCGGCGAGTTCTACCTGGCGGTCGAGCTCTGCTCGACGAGCGTGTGCACGACACCGTTCGTGCGAAATACCTACCAGCGGGTCGACCGCACCCTGCCCATGCTCGAGGCCGGCGAGACCTACGAGCAAACGCGGGAGTTCGTCGGGGGAGACGGCACCCCCCTCATGTGCCCCAGCACCATCCCGGTACAGAGCTTCCTCATCGAGTAGGTTCGCCGGACGGGGGCGGGCCGCGACAGGATTGCCCTACCTCCGACCCGGAAAACCCTGCAAAATGCCGGTGCGAAGGGCGGCACGCACGTTGCCAACCGCCCTCCCGACACGTGACGAGCCGACGCCGCCTGGACGTTCTGAACGACGAGCACTTTCCGGCCTACGTGGTCTGGGAGCTGACGCTTCGCTGCGACCAGGCCTGTACCCACTGCGGGTCGCGGGCGTCGGCGGCGAGGCCGGACGAGCTGTCGACCGAGGAGGCGACCGCTCTCGCAAATCAGCTCGCCGACATGGGAGCCCGCGAGGTCGTGCTCATCGGCGGCGAGGCCTACCTCCACGTCGGTTTCCTCGATGTCGTTCGCGCCCTGACCGCGCGCGGCGTCCGCGCGGGGCTCACGACGGGCGGTCGCGGCGTGACCTCCGAGCTCGCGCTCGCGATGAAGGGCGCCGGCCTCGCGCAGGCGAGCGTGAGCATCGACGGGCTGGAAGCCGCGCACGATCGGATGCGCAACATGAAGGGCAGCTTCGCTCAGGCCACGGCAGCGCTCGTCCACCTCGCCAACGCCGGCATCCGCATCAGCGCCAACACGAACCTCAACCGCTCGAACCATCACGATCTCGAGGGGCTCTACGACCATTTGCGGGTGCACGAGATCATGGGCTGGCAGATCCAGATCACCACGCCGCTCGGCCGCGCCGCCGATCGCACGGGCATGATCCTCCAGCCGTGGGACCTCATCGAGCTGCTCCCGCGGATCGCGACGATCAAGGAGCGCGCGGTGGCTGACGGCGTCCGCATCCTGCCCGGCAACAACCTCGGCTATTTCGGTCCCGAAGAGGTCCTCTTGCGCTCGGGCGACCCCACCACGCAAAAAGACCACTGGGCCGGCTGCCAGGCGGGCCGCTTCGTGATGGGGATCGAGTCGGACGGGGCGATCAAGGGCTGCCCGTCCCTCCAGACCGACGCGTACGTGGGCGGGCGGGTCCGCGAGCGCAGCGTGGCCGAGATCTGGAACGAGGCCCCGGAGCTCGCGTTCGCCCGCCGGAGGACGACCGACGATCTGTGGGGTTACTGCAAGACGTGCGCGTTCGGCTCGGCGTGCCTCGGGGGGTGCAGCTTCACCGCGCACTCCCTCTTTGGGCGCCCGGGGAACAATCCGCTCTGTCATTTTCGTGCCCGCGAGATGAAAAAGGCCGGCAAGCGTGAGCGGCTCGTGCCCGCCGCTCCCG
>CALKVR010001118.1 GCA_938004815.1 uncultured Polyangiaceae bacterium
GCGAGCCGCCTCCGCTCGCGCGCATCGGCGGCGCGCCGCTCTTCGTCGGGCGTGATCCGCCAGTCGGCGGGCTGCGGATCGCGCAGGGCGCGGTGTCGAAGCTGCACGCGCAGCTCCTGCCCATGCCCGAGGGGGTGCGCATCCGCGATCTCGAGAGCCGCAACGGCGTGATCGTGTCGGGCGCGCGGGTGTCGGACGCGATGCTGCGGCACCGCGACATCGTCCACATCGGCAACGCGCTCTATCTCTTCCTCGAAGACGGCATCTCGGTGTTCGAGGCTCCTCCGGCCCGACCTGCCGGGTTCGAAGAGGCGGTCGCCGGCCCGACGCTCCGCGCGGCGATGGCCGAGCTCGCCGTCGTCGCGCCTACCGATCTCGCCGTCCTCTTGCTCGGTGAGACCGGCACCGGCAAAGAGGTCTTCGCGCGATCGGTCCACGCCGCGAGCGGCCGGCGGGGGCGGTTCGTTGCGCTCAACTGCGCGGCGCTCCCGGCCGCGCTGCTCGAGGCCGAGCTCTTCGGCGTGCGACGCGGCGCCTTTACCGGGGCCGACCGCGATCGCGAGGGCCTCTTTCGCGCCGCCGATCGGGGCACGCTCTTTCTCGACGAGATCGGGGAGATGCCGCTCGAGGCGCAGGCCAAGGTGCTGCGCTGCCTGGCGACGAAAGAGGTGCTGGCGCTCGGCGCGACCGAGCCCGTGCGGAGCGACGCGCGGATCGTGTGCGCGACGCACCGCGATCTCGCGGCGGCGTGCAGCGAGGGTCGTTTCCGCGCCGATCTCCTCGGTCGCATCCGGCAGCACACGACGACCCTGCCGCCGGTCCGTGATCGCAAAGAGGACGTGCTGCCGCTCCTGTCGTGGTTCTTGGCACGCGAGGGTCGCGCCGAGCTGCGCCCCGACTTTCGGAGCACCGTGCTGCTGACGCACTACGCCTGGCCCTTCAACGTGCGCGAGATCGAGGCGCTCGCGCGCCGCGCAGCTGCGCTCGTGAAAGGCTCCGTCCTCGGCGAAGGCGATCTGCCCGCCGAAATTCGCGCCCTCGCGCCGGGCTACGGGGCGCGCGCGCCGGCCGCGCCGGTCGCGCCGAAGCCGCCCTCGCCCACGTCGCTCGAGACGCCGATCGCCAAGGGCGAGACGCCGAGCGAGGCCGAGCTCCGCGACATGCTCGTGCGCCACCGCGGCAACGTCGCGGCCCTCGCGCGCCATTACGCGAAGGACCGCGCCCAGCTCCACCGCTGGTTCCGGCGCTACCAGCTCGTCCCCGAAGACTTCCGCGACCCGTGACATGTCACGTGACACCCCCGGTGGGTGTCACGTGACAACGCGAGGCCCCTCGCGCCTTTGCGCGAGTTTTGCGCCATTTCCGCGCTGAGCCAGAGGGCACGGCGTGTGCTTGGGTGGCAGCCCATGCGACGACTCGCCTGCCTGTGCGGGCTCACCTTCCTCGCGTTCGCCCGACCGGCCGACGCGCGACCGGTGGCACCCGCGCTCTTCTGTGATGCTTACCCCGACGCGCCCATGTGCCTCACGACCGGAGAGGCGCCTTGCGCGACCTGTCACACGCAGCAGCCCGCGCTCGACGCGTTCGGCCTGAGCGTGGAGGCTGCTCTCCTCGCGAAGACGCCCGTGCTCGACGACGCGGCGTTCGCCACGCACCTCGGCTCCGTGCTCGCCGAGCTCGAGGGCCAGGACGCCGACGCCGACGGCTTCATCAACGCCGACGAGATCGACGCCGGCAGCTACCCCGGCGAAGCCGCCAGCTTCCCCGGCGAGCCCATCTGTCCGAGCGAGCCGATCGGCCCCTACCACGTGTGCCAGTGGGACTCGCGCTTCACCTACCTCCGCGTCTGGCAAGACTTCTGCGGCCACAGGCCGGCCTACGAAGACGTGCTGCTCTTCGAGTCGCTGACCGAAGACGAGCGCAAGCTCGCGATCCACGAGACGCTCGACGTCTGCCTCGCGACCGAGTTCTGGCGCGGGCGAGACGGCGCGGTCTGGCAGCTCGCCCACCGCAAGGTGCGCCCCGTCCTCGGGATCAAGGGCATCCTCGGCGCCGACTACGACGACGACTACGCGCTCTTCGCCTGGGCGAACCTCGATCACCACGACGTCCGCGAGGTCCTCACCGCGCAGTACTTCGTCGAC
>CALKVR010001119.1 GCA_938004815.1 uncultured Polyangiaceae bacterium
GAGGTGGCCGATGTCGACGCTGTTCTCGGTCGTGTCTTGAGGGTGGCCGCGGAGCCGGTACACCTTGCTGCGCAGCGGCGTGAAGGCGGACAGGTCGACGTCGGGGATCGAGAACGTGGGGGCGCCGCCTTTGGGATCCGCCCACACGAGGACGGCGCCGTGGTTCTCGACGACGTGCCAGGTGCGGGCCGAGACGCGGGGAGGCTTGGTCCCGTACGCGGTCGCGACGCAGGTGCCGTCGGTGCCGAAACGGAAACCGTGAAAGGGGCACCGCAGGGTCTCGCCCTCGACCGTACCGCCGTGACCGAGGTGGGCTCCGAGGTGCGGGCACACGGGGTCGACGGCCGCGATCGCGCCGCTCTTCGCGCGAAAGATGACGAGCTCGCGCCCGATCAGGCGTTTGGTGGTCACGCTCTCGGCCGGAAAGTCGGTGGAGAGCCCGACGCAGTACCAACCCTTGGGAAACGGGGGCAGCCGAGCCTCCTTGGCCATCGAGGCGATGGTACGCGTCGGGGCCCCGTCCGGCGGCCGGAAAAAAATCTGATCATGGGGAGGCAGCCCGGGGAATAGGTGGGTGAACGTCGCGCGCGGGGCGCGTAACGACGTCACTTCCTACTCGGGGGCTCTGCCGTGCCACGCCGACGGCGTGTCGCGGTCCTCGTTACCCCTTCTCGGCCCGCAGACTCGCGGGACTGGAGGCTCTCATGCGCGCGAAGATTGTGCGATCGATGCAGGGTGCGTTGGCGTTCGGTGCGTTCTTCATCCTCACCGGTGCCAAGGGCGAAGGTTGCGGCGGGCTTCAAGACGGTGATGACGGCAACACGACGTCCGGCACCGGCGGCGGTCAGGTCGCGTGTCCGCCGGGCTCGCATCTCCAGACGAGCTGCGACGACTACGGCATCTACTGCTGGGACGAGTGTGTCCCCGACGAGTACTGCCCCGACGGCACCGTGCTCGACTACTACTGCGACCCCGTCCCGGTTCCGATGGATCAGCCGCTCCCCCCCGAGTGCGATCCGATGCTCGACCCGAACTGCGGCGGCTGCGATCCGAACCTCGACCCGAGCTGCGGCGGCGGGCAGTGCTACCCGATCTGCGTCCCCGTCGACCCGTGCGGCCCCGACGCGCACGAAGAGTGGATCTGCGAAGACACGATGGAGCCTGTCGACTTCTGCAACGAGCCGCCGCCGGGCTGCTACCCGATCTGTGTCCCGAACAACAACTGCGGCCCGGGGCACCACGAAGAGTGGATCTGCGAAGACAACGGGATGGAGCCGCCGCCGGACTGCGACCCCATGAACGACCCGGACTGCGGCGGCGGTGGCGGTCAGTGCTACCCGGTCTGCGTGCCCGATCCGATGTGCCCGCCGGGGACCCACGAGCAGATCGAGTGTGTGCAGCACGACCCGGCCGAGGGCGAGATGGTGCCGCCCGAGGAGTGCTGGGTCAACTGCGTGCCCGACACGCTGTGCGAGCCCGGCTACCACGAAGAGATCGTGTGTGAGACCGACCCGATGGATCCGTCGATCCAGGTTTGTTACAACATCTGCGTCCCGGACGATCCGACCTGCCCCGACGGCACCCAACCCGTCCAGGTCTGCGCAGAGGACGGCATGGGCGGCTTCTTCTGCTGGATGGAGTGCGTCGGCGAAGAGCCCGTCCCGATGGAGTGATCGCTCACACGACCTTGGAGAGCAGCTTCTTGCCCTCCGAGGTCAGCGCTCGAATGTCACTGTGCAGGAGATCGAGCGACTCGCGCGCGCTCTCGAGCGCCTCGGGATCGATCTTCTCGCCAGGCAGACCGAGCCCGAGATCGGCGGCGATGGGATCCGCGACCGTTACGGCGGCACGCGAGCCATCGTCGCCGTTCGTGTTTCCGACGATCCCTTGCGCCACGTCGGAGGGCAGCTTCCAGGCGCGCACGAGCTTCTCGGTCATCGGGCCGCGCGCCGAGGCGAGGAGCGACCACAGGCGCCCGGGGTCGGCGCGGCCGGGCCAGATCGCGGGCGTGGCCAGGGCGACGATGCCAGCGGCCTGCCCGACCTCGTGGAGAAGGCCGAGGGTGAACGCCGCGTCGGCGCGGCCCGGCGTGCGCAGCGCGACGGCTCGCGCGAGGTGCGCCACCGCCACCGAGTGATCGCGCAGCACGCGCATCGCGCCCTCGTGCCCCGGTGCGCGAAAGACACGCGCGGTGATCGCCGCCTCCATGCAGATGTCGGTCATCGTCCCGAGCCCCAGCCGGAGCAGCGCTTGCTGGATCGTTCGCGGGGCGGTGTGGCCGGCGTAGAGGGGCGACGCCGCGATCTTGAGCACCGACATGGCGAACATCGGGTCGCTCTCCACGAGACCGACGATCGCGTTGAAGGAGACGTCCGGGCTCTTGCTCAACGACAGGACGCGCAAGGCGACGTCCGGCAACATCGGGGGCCGATAGAGCGTGCTCGAGAACAGGCGGTCGACCGCCGCCGCCAGCGCGACCGCCTCGGGGACGGCCTCGCCGATGGCGCTGCTCTGCGGGGTTTGGAAGCGGAACCGGAGGCGCACGGGGCTCTCCTCCGGCAATACGGCACACCGCCCCTGGAGCTTGAGCGCCGGTCAGGCGTTCGCTACACGCCCGCGGGTCGCCCAGGTGGTCACGCTGAACGGGCCGCGCCATTTGCAGCCCGCCGCCACCGCCCTGGCGGCGACCGCCGCCATCGTGAGCGGGGCGAGCGCCGACTCGAACCACTTCCACTCTCCGCGCTCGAGCCGAACGCCGAGCCACTCGCGGCCCTTGGCGCCGGCGCCGAGCGGCGCGTGCGCGAGGTAGCCGGCGATCGAGGCGACCGCGACCGCGCGCGGCGCGAGCTTGTCGGCGGCGCGATCGTTGGCGAGCGGCCCCGCCGGGCCGGACCGGTAGATCATCGGCAGGGTCTCGAGCCGCTTGGCGATCGGAGAGAGCTCGGTCGTGGGGCGGTTGGCGACTCGACCGACGAGGACGCGCATCGCGCACTCGGCCGCCGCGGATGCGCACTCGACCATCGCAGTAGCGGCGTCGGCCTCGGCCTGCGACGTGGTGCCGGCCTTCACGTCGGCCTGCACCTGCGCGAGCGCCGTCTCGAGCCGCTCGAGCGAGCGGGGGAGCTCGGCCTCCATCCGCTCGGCGAACGCGGCGTCGCTGCCCTCGAGGAGGGGCACGATCGCTGCGCACAGGTCCTCCCACTCGACGACGCGCACCACCCCGCCCTGCGCCGGCATCGCCGCGATCGCCTTGTCGTCGAGCGCCCGCAACCACGCGGGCGCCGAGCCCTCGTGCGCGGAGAGCGCCGGGTCGGGCGTGACGGATTCGATCGAGAGGCGCGATTGCGACAAGCGGCGCCCCCGTACCACGTCCGCGAGGCGGGAGGATCCGTGTCCTGAGGCCGCGTCAGCCTTGGGGCCGGAACAGCGGGCCCGGCATGGGGAAGATCGGGCGCTTGGCCACGGGGTTGACCAGCATCGCGAGGGCGATCCAGAGCGCGATGACGCCGAGCGCGAGGGTCAAGAACGCGATGGGGCGATCCATCCCGGCCACGCCGCCGTAGCCGCGCAGCAGCTTGGCCACGTAGATCAGATCGATGTCGAGGAGGAACAGGAACAAGAGCTTGGAGTGGCAGCCGAACGCGTAGGTGAGCGGCACGAACAGCACCAGCGACGCGGCCTCGACCGCGAGAACGACCGCGTGATCAGGCGCCTGGCCGCGCGACATCGACCAGAGGGCCCACGCGTTGAGCGCCCAGTTGAACGCGAACGCCGTGAACACGGTCGCCCCGAGCAGGTTCTTGTTTCGGTAGTTGAGCAAGCCCGCCACGAGCTGGCAGCCGAACCCGAAGAGAAAGCAGAACACCGCCGCCGTCTGGAGCGCTTGCGGCGACACGCTCGTGCCGAAGGCGATCGGGAGCAGGGCGGCGCAGCCGAACGCGAGCCCGATCAGCCCAACCGGGGTGGGCTCGGCGAGGGGGAGATCCGCGGCGGCGGCATGGGCCGAGGCGGCGGCCTGGGTTGCCGGCGCGGTAGCCTGGGCAACCGGGGCGGTGGCCGGGGTGTCGGTGTGCCCCTGGTCGGGGGAGAGCGCCTCGGAAACGATTGCCGCAGTCATGGTCCCACCTCGTGAAGTTGCTGGCCCCGGGCGCGTGCGTTGTTGCTGTGCAGCACCGAGATGGGCCGTGTTCTACGGCGCAATGTTCACCTCGTCAACCGAATTGTTGCGCCGCAACATGGTCGAGACCACCCCTCTCGCACCTTGCGTGATTTTGAGTTGAACCGGCCACCGCCCGCGGTCATCCGAAGCAGGCGAACATGCGCCGCTTTCCCTTTCCCTACGCGCTCCTGTCTCTGTTCTTGGTCGCCTGCGGCGACGACGAGCCCGCCGCGCCGGCCGACGATGACGGCCAGGGTGCCGGCAGCACGGGCGCGGGCGCCGAGGGGGGCGGGGGCGCGGCGCCGCAGCCCGGTGAGGTCGACGCCGTCGCGGCGCCGACGCGGACGACCGTCACGATCGACGTCGTCGGCTCGATCGAGACGGCGCCGCTCGAGCCGGCGGCGTTCGTGATCACGAGCGACCGGGGGCCGCTCACGGTCGAGGCCGTCGCGGTCGAAGGCCAGCGCCTCACCCTGACGACCGAGAAACAGAAGCTCGGCGTCACGTACGAGCTCGCCATCGCGGCCGCGGGCAGCGACTTCGATCTGCAGGGTGGCAGCTTCCTCGCCGCCGACACCGCCGTCTTCTGGGCGACCGACTTCGAGGACTTCGACGACTACGAGGTGACGGCGCGTCGCGTCGGCGTAGGCGAGCACGTCGTCCTCTACGCGACCGACGACGTCACCGCGACCGACGTCGACGAGACCATTCAGGTCTTCGACTCGATCGTTTACCCCAAGGAGGTCGAGCTGCTCCACGCCGCGCCGGATCGCGACGACAACGGCAAGATTCTGCTCTTGGGGCTCGACGGCGGCGGCTACTACGGCGGCTACTTCAGCCCCGTCAACACGCTGACCCAAGAAGAGGCCGAGGAGTGGGGCACGCACTCGAACGAGATGGAGATGCTGTACATCAGCGTCCCCGCGCTCGACGACAAGTTCGACCCGTACGGCGTCATCCCCCACGAGCTGAGCCACCTGCTCTACCAGGAGGAGCACGGCGGCTTCTCCGACTGGTCGTGGCACAACGAGGGCCTCGCCGAGTGCGCCGTTCAGGCCGTGCATGGCGCCAACGACTACGCCGCGTACTGGTACTTGAACTGGCCATCGCTCGCGGCGGGCGAGTCGCTCGTGAAGTGGACGTACTCGAACTACGCACAGTACGCGCAGGCCTACGTGTTCTGGACGTACGCCGCGTCGCGGCTCGGCGGCACGCAGGCCTACGCTCAGCTCTTCGACCAGGCGGGCGACCCGGCCAACATGAACGGCTTCTTTCAGGCCGAGCTGGGCGTTTCGCTCACCGACATGCAGGTCGACATGATGACCGCGGCGTGGGTCGGCGCGCCCACCGGCGACTACGGCTTCAACGGGCTCCTCGTGCTCGGGGGGCAGCCGCAGTCGTCGCCGGCCGCGACGAGCCTCGACCTCTTGCCGTTCGAGGGCGTGTTCCTCACCGGCGCCGCCGGGCAGGTGAGCCCCAGCGGGCAGGGGCCCGACGTGCGCTACCGAGCGATCGACGCGGGGGGCAACGTCGATGACGCCGCTCCGTTCTCGGCTGACGGTGGCGTCATTATCGCCGTGAACACCGTGCAGAACCCGGCCCTGAACGACACCGAGCCCTCGGGCACGTTTCCGGCCGCGCTCCCGCCACCGGTGCTGGGTCCGCCGGTGCTCGGGCGCGATCCGGCGTGGCGGCACCCGCCCCCGGTCGCACCGTGGAACCGAAGCAAGCTCGAGCGCTGGCGCGCCCAGACCCGGCGCTGACCGCGACGCGAACGCCCAGAACACGCGCACGTCTTGCGCGCGGCGCAACCGCCGTCGTCGCTCGGCGGTAGAGCTCCGGGTCCGAAGCGGCAGGCAGCCTGGCACGTCGCGTGCGACGGGCGGCCCATGCGAAGCCGCCTGGCCGTCCCCGTCGCCGAGCTCATGGTCTCCGACGTCGCCACCGTCGCGGCGACCGACTCGCTGACCGAGGTCGAAGCGCTGTTCGAGCGCCGCGGGTGCTCGAGCGCGCCCGTGATGGAAGGAGGGCGCATGGTCGGTGTCGTCTCGCGGACGGACCTGCTGCGGGCCGGGCGTCGTGACGCCGCCGGCCACGGCGGTGCGCTGGCGCCGCTCGACGCGAAGCGGGCAGGCGACGTCGCGACGCGACCCGCCATCGCCGCTGGGCCGCGCGACACGGCGTCGCAGGTGGCGACGCTCATGGTGGAGCGCCGCATCCACCGTGTCTTCATCGAGGACGACGGCAGGCTCGTGGGCGTCTTTTCGACCCTCGATCTGCTACGCGCAATTTCGAGCGCGCGGGTCTCGACGCCGCTCTCCGAGGTCATGTCCAAACCGGCTTTCACGATCCCGCTCGCGGCCAGCATCGGTCACGCGACGGATCGACTGGCCGCCGCCCACGTCTCGGGCGTGATCGTGATCGACGAAGAGGGCTGGCCGGTGGGCATCTTCTCGCAACGCGAGGCGCTGCTCGCGCGAGCGCTGCCCGCCGGTACGTCGGTCGAGGACGCGATGAACTACGCGCTGGTCTGTCTCCACGACAAGGCGCCTCTCCACCGCGCTGCGACGCTCGCTGCAGCCGCTCGAGCCCGCCGCGTGCTCGCGATCGAGGACCGACGCGTGGTGGGGGTGGTGACGCCGCTCGATTTCGCGCGAGCGGTCAGCGCCTGAACCTCACCGGGCGGTCGCTGCGAGCTTGCCCCGCGCCAGCCGCGAGAGCGCGTCGAGCGCCGGCATGGGGATCTCATGGGCGCCGTTGTGCTCGACGAAGTCGACGCTCGCGCCGGCGCCGACGAGCACGTCGCGTAGCTCGGTGGCCAACGAGTACGGCAAGATCGGGTCGCGCCGGCCGTGCGACATCGCGACCTGCATCGTCGGCCCCGCCTCCTTGGCCGCCGCCTTCCACCGATCGCGGCAAAGGAGGGTGCCGGACAGGATGGCGGTCCCCGCGAACGGCTCGGGCGAGAACAGGCAGACCTCGGTGGCCAGCATCGCGCCCTGCGAGAAGCCGCCGAGGATCGTCGATCGGCGCTCGACGGCCGCGTCGCGACCGAGGGCGGCGAGCGTTCCCTCGAGCGCTGCGCGCGCCTCGGCCAGACCGTCGGGCGTGGTCTCGGCGAGCTCGTCGCGGCGGCCCGTCCGCATCGCCTCGTCGAGCTTGGCCATGTCGATCAGCCACCACGCCCGCGCGGGCGCGCCGAACATGGCCTCGAGCGACAGGAGCGCTTCGGGAAAGAACCACCGCACGCCCGCGCCGACATCGACCGCGCGCCAAAGATCGACGAGGTCGTCGCCGGGCGCGCCGAACCCGTGGCAGAGCACGATGGCGGGCCCGCGCCCGCCACCCTCGCGGTCGTCGCCACCGGCGCACCAGACGTCGAGGTCTCCGAAGCGGCGCTTCTTCATGGTGAGCGAACCATACTCGTCGCGCACGCCGCGCCAAGCGGTGACGTCGAACGTCCCTATGCTCGCCGCAGGCGCGGCGCCTCGGTCAGGCCGCTCCGCCGCTCGCCCTGCCGGGTGGTCGGACGGTCGCCGGCTCGGTCGGCCCCTGAACCGCCGCAATGGCCGACGACATCGCCGTCTCCTGTTCGGCGAGCGAGGGAGGTCGGGTGCTCGCACGGCGAGGCCCCGAGCTCGGAGGCCAAAGCGGTTCGACGAAGCTTCCGGTCGCCGCGGTCAGCGTCTTGCGAATGTCGGCGAGCGAGGGCCGGTTGGCCGGGTCCTGCGCGAGGGCGGCCATGACGATCTGAGTGACCTCGACGGGAAGATCGGGGCGCAAGTCGGCGAGCGGAGTCGGGGGATTGTTGACCTGGCGGATGGCTTGCTCGAACGGGCTCTTGGCAGGCGGGCCGTGGGGTGGGACCCCCGCCAGCATGAGAAAGAGCGTCACGCCGACGCTGAAGACGTCGCTCGCGGTGCCGATGGGGCGACCGAGCAGCGCCTCGGGAGACATGTAGAGCGGCGTCCCCGCGATCCCATCGCCGGTGAGGCCGAGCTGCTTCTCGCGCTCGACGTAGTTGGCGATGCCGAAGTCGAGCACCTTCACCACCTCGCCGTGGACCCCCTCGCAGAGCATGATGTTGGCGGGCTTGACGTCTCGGTGGATGATCCCCGCTCGATGCGCCGCTTCGAGGACCTCGCACACCGGCGCGATGATCTCGGTGACCCTCGCGAGCTTGAGCGTCCCGAGCCGCTCGAGCTCTTCGGCGAGGGTGATCCCGGTGAGCACCTCCATCACGAGAAACGGTAGCCCCTCTTCGGTGGTGCCCGCGTCGAAGACGGTCACCGCGTTCGGGTGCTTCACGCGGACGGCCGAGATGCCCTCTTGCTCGAAGCGTCTCCGAATGTTGTGCGCGCTCGCCAGGTGAGGGTGGAGCACCTTGAGCGCCACGTCGGTCTGCAGGCTGAGATGCTGGGCGCGGTAGACGCTGCCGAAACCTCCCGAGCCGAGGAGGCCCTGGAGACGGTACTTGTTGGCCACGACGGACCCGTCATTGACCGCCGGCGCGGGCGTTGTAGAGCCCGGCGGGGTGCTCACCGGCGTCGCGGCCTCGCGCGCGACCTCGGCGCTCCGAATCTGCGCGCGCAGGCGCGCGACGAGCACGTCGACCTCGATCGGCTTCGTGACGTAGTCGTTCGCGCCGGCTTCGAGCGCGCTCACCATCGTCTGCGAGTCCGCCAGCGCGGTGGCCATGATGACGGGCAGCGCGACCTGCGAGTGCGACTGCCGGAGTGCCTGCAGCACGTCGAGCCCGTCCATGCCGGGCATCTGGAGATCGAGCACGATCGCGTCGAAGCTCGTCTTGTCGATGGTGTCGAGCGCGGCGCGACCGTCGGGCGCCGTCGTGACCTCGAAGCCCTTGTCCTCGAGGAGCTCGGACAGCAGCTCGAGGTTCGCCTCGCTGTCGTCGACGATGAGCAGACGTTGGGAAAGACTCACGGCAGAACCTCGGACATCACGGTCTTGGCCTCCCTATGCAAGACTCGGGTCATTCCGAGACGCGAGCCGCGCCGCGGATTTCCGTAGGAAAACGCCCCTCCTCCGGCGCGCGCCGTGACCGCTGCGCTCGGTGACTCGCGGCGCTGGGCCGCTGCGCACGGTGCTACCAGCGCGAGAGCTGCGTAAGCCTTTACGCCCAAGCAGCGCCGGAGCATCGCTCGACCCGTGGACTCGCTCTGCGCCGCGGCGGCTCGCGTCCTCGCATCTGGCGATCCGCTCGGTGCGCTGAAGCTCGTCGCGCTTCGAGATGACGCTCCGGCCCTCGCGCTCCGCGGGGTGGCGATGGCCCAGCTCGGTGAGCTGGCCAAGGCGCGAGAGCTGCTCCAACGCGCCACCTACGCGTTCGGCCCGCGTGAGCGCGTCGCGCGCGCCCGCTGCGACGTCGCGCGCGCCGAGATCGCGCTCGCAGCTCGTGACCTCGCGGCCCCATGGCTCGAGCGCACGCTTGCGGGCGCGACCCGGGTGCTCGAGGCGGCGGGCGACGACGAGAACGCTCTGCATGCGCGGCTGCTCGGGGTGCGCCGCGCCTTGCTGCT
The DNA here is from genome assembly GCA_938004815.1 of uncultured Polyangiaceae bacterium. Classification (GTDB taxonomy): domain Bacteria; phylum Myxococcota_A; class Polyangia; order Polyangiales; family Polyangiaceae; genus Xiheicaenibacterium. The sequence continues at coordinate 9,700 of CALKVR010001119.1, forward strand.
GGGGCAGACCGACCGCGCCGCCTCCGCGCTCGAGCCGCTCTCCGGGCGCGTCCTGCCGCCTCGCCTCTTGGCGATAGCCGAGCTCTGCACGTTCGAGCTCGCCCTGCGGCGTCTGGAGGCGCGGCGAGCGCGAGCCGCGCACGACCGCGCGCTCCGGGCCGCCCGACGAGCGGGGATCGCGGCGCTATCGGCCGAGATCGAGCGAGCGCGCGGCGTGTTCGAGGCGCCCGCAGCACGTCTCGTTCGATCGGGGAACGGCGAGCTCCTCGATCTGGAGGCGGTCGAGACGCTCCTGGGCGCGGGCGACCTCGTGGTGGATGGCCTACGGCGCGTGGTTCGTCATCAAGACGGTTCTGTCAGCCTGGCGACGCGGCCCGTTCTCTTCGCGGTCGCCAAGGCGCTGGCCGTCACGTGGCCGGCCAGCACGCCACGCAACGCTCTGATCGGCGCCGCTTTCGATGTGCGTCGAATGAACGACTCGCACCGCGCCCGTCTCCGGGTCGAAGTGGGCCGCCTGCGCAAGCTCCTCGCGCCGGTAGCCGCCATCGACGCGACCGCGGACGGCTTCGTCCTGGTGCCACGATGCGCACCGCGGGTCGCGCTGCTGGAGCCGCCGACCGACGCCGTGGGAGCCTCGGTGCTGGCGCTCCTCGCCGACGGTGAACCGTGGGCGACGTCGGCGCTCGCGCTGGCGCTCGGCCGCAGCCAGCGCAGCGTTCAGCGCGAGCTCACCGTCCTCGCGACGGCGGCTCGCGTGCACGCGGTCGGGCGCGCGCGTTCGCGGCGCTGGCTCGCCACCCCCGCCGCCGGTTTCACGACGGCCTTGTTACTCCCGACCTCGCTGGGGAGTGCGTAGAACGACGTCATGAGCAACGAACAATCCCTGGTCCAAGCAGAAGTGGTTCGAGAGTACGGCCCGTTCCCCGGCGCTCCCGACGCGCACGGCGTCACCTGGGACGGCAAGCAGGTCTGGCTCGCCGCCGGCGCCAAGGTGCTGGCGTTCGACCCGGCATCCGGCGAGATAGGACGCTCGATCGATGTCGGCGCCGACGCCGGCACCGCGTTCGACGGCACGCACCTCTGGCAGCTCGCCGAAGATCGCATCCAAAAGATCGAGCCCGAGAGCGGGCGCGTGGTCGGCAGCATCCCCGCGCCGGGCAAGGGGATGGACTCGGGCCTCACCTGGGCCGAGGGCACGCTTTGGGTCGGTCAGTACCGCGATCGCAAGATCCACCAGATCGATCCCGAGACCGGCAAGATCCTCCGCACCATCGAGTCGAACCGCTTCGTCACCGGCGTCACCTTCGTAGCCGGTGAGATGTGGCATGGCACGTGGGAGGGCGAGGAGAGCGAGCTCCGGCGTGTCGACCCCGAGACCGGCAAGGTGTTGGGTAACCCCTCCAGGGGCATCGCCTGACCCCGCTGGACCACGGCCGTGCGGGCT
>CALKVR010001120.1 GCA_938004815.1 uncultured Polyangiaceae bacterium
GGCCTCGAGGGTCGGCGCATCCGGGACGACCTCGAGGAGCGCGGTGATGGGCGCGGCGGGCCCGGCGATCCGCTTGAACGTCTCCGAGAACTCTTTCACCGATCCGAAGCGGTCCGTGGGTGCGGGCGCGAACGCCCGCGCGAAGAACGAGTCGAGCAGCTCGGCGCCGCGGACGGCGGGCGACACGCGGCGGCGCTCGAAGCGGAGGATTCGCTCGCAGACCTCGACGACGGTCTCGCCGTCGAACGGCAGCTCGCCGGTGACGAGACGAAACGCAACGACAGCGAGGGCCCAGATGTCGACCTGCGGATCGAGGGGCATGCTCCGGAGCTGCTCGGGGCTCATGTAGAAGGGCGAGCCCAGCACCGCGTCGGCCGCGGTGATGCGCTCGGACGCGGACATCCCGGCGATCCCGAAGTCGAGAACCTTGATGATGACGTCGTCGCCCGACTCGGCCAAAAAGAGGTTCCGAGCCTTGATGTCGCGGTGGGTGATCCCCACCGCGTGGGCGGCGTGCAGCGCCTTGGCCACCTGCTCGACGAGGGTCACCGCCTCGCCGGGCTCGAGCTTGGGGCGCCGCTGCAACAGCTCGAGGAGGTCGGTGCCCTCGAGCAGCTCCATGACGATGTAGGGGTTCCCCCCCTCTGCGCCGTAGTCGAGGATCGAGACGACGTGGGGGTTGCGCAGCCGAGCGATGGCGCGAGCCTCGCGCGCGAACCGCTCGACGTACTCGTCCACCCCGTCGCCGCGGGGCTTCATGAGCTTGACGACGATCGGCATCCGGAGCGCGAGGTGCTCCCCGATCCATATCTCGCTCATGCCCCCGCTCGTCAGATGGCGGCGGAGCTCGTACCGCCCGGCGAGGACCTGGCCGCCACGCATCATTGCTCGCGTGGCAGGAAACCCGATGCGGGCGGCCTGGGTCAAAGGTTCTTTGTGGTGGGACCGCGAACCCGGCTACGCCTTCTTCATTTCGTGGAGGGCGAACGCTGCGCCCTGGGGATCGATGAACCCGGCCACCCGCGTGCCGCCGGGGACCTCCATCGGCCCGAACGTCACTTGGCACCCCTTGCTCTTGACCTTGTCGAGCGCTTTGTCGAGGTCGGCGACGTTGGCGTAGTAGTTCCAGCAAGGCGGCATGGGCATTTCTGACGTGATTGTCATCATCCCGCCGTACTGCTTGTCGCCCTGACCGAAGATCAGGTACTTGCCGGCGGGGCCCATGTCCATCTCGGTCATCTTCTGCCAGCCGAACAGCTCGGCGTAGAAGCCGAACGCCTTCTCGTGGTCTTTGGCCATGTGTTCGTTCCACGAGAACTCACCCGGCTTGGTCGTGTCGCGCGGCCCCATCGACTGCTGCGGCTTGAAGAGCGAGAGCGTCGCGCCCTGAGGGTCGGCGAACGTGCTGAACCGACCGATGGAGGTGATATCCATCGGCGGGACGAGGAGGGTGCCGCCGAGCTTTTTCACGCGCTCCGCGCTCTTGTCGACGTCGTCCACCTCGACGTAGCTACTCCAGTGCGGGGGCGCGCCCATCTTCTTGGCCTGCTCGGGCAGGACCATGGTGCCGCCGACGGGGCCCTGCTCGGCCACCCACATCGTGTACGGCTCGGGCCCCGCGTCGGCGTAAGGCTGCGTCTTCCACCCGACGACGTCGCCGTAGAACGCGATGGCTTGATCGGTGTTCGTGGTCAAGAGCTCGTACCAGACGAAACGGCCACTCATGGGAGACTCCGTTTTCTGCGCGCCCACCTCTCGCAGCAGGCTCGCCGTTGGAAGGGTCGCGGAGGATCCTCGAGGTCGCGGCGGTTTTCAACGCTCGGCGGTCGTGAGCGCGGCACCGGCCTTGCTCTGGCCCACGAACATGCAGCCTTTTCGCTTTCCTCCGGCTGCACGAACGGAGCGCGTTGCGGCATCGATGCAGCCCCCTGCGGACCTCTTGCCGCAGCGGCGGCTCAACGGGTCGGTTGTCATATTTTTGCTTGCGTCGACCACGCTACGTCGCAGGGGTGCCAGGTTGGCTGCGTGGAGTAGCGACGCAGGCGCGTGGTAGCCTGAGAGGCGCTCTTCGGGCCACCATGCTCTCGCTCGTTCATCGCCCGCAACGATTCTGCACCCTACTTCTGGTCGTCGGCTCCGCCGCGTCGTGCATCCTCGACTGGGAGCGAGACGACGACGGGAGCGGGCCGAGCTCGTCGTCGGGCTCGGGGGGCGCGGACACGCAACTGTGCACGGGCGACTGCGAGTGTGCGGCTGGTCAAACGTGCCAGATCGTCTGCAACGGCCCCGACTGCGACGTGACGTGCGGCGCCGGCTCCGATTGCACGGTCGTTTGCGCCGCCGGAAACTGCGATGTGTTCTGCGGCAACGCGCAGAGGTGCACGGTGGTCCACGGCGGCGGCAGCCTCGACGTGGTTTGCCAGCAAGCCGCGCTGTGCCAGGTCACCGGCTCGGCGGGGGGCGACGCTAACGCCGACGTCAACTGCAGCGATTCGCCGAGCTGTGAGGTGCTCTGTACACCGGAATGGATGGCCTGCGTCCTCTGCTCTGGAACGACGCCGTGCCCTTCGGGCTGTGAGTACCCCCCCGAAGACTGCGTCAACACCGCGGGCTGACGTTCTCTGAAACGCCTGCCATGTCGACACGGCGGCAGGCCGCCGCACCCATTCCGCGCTAAGCTCCCGCGCATGAACAACGCGTGGATCATCGACGGCGCGCGCACCCCGCGCGGGCGAGGCAAGATGGGCAAAGGCGCGCTCTCGAGCGTGCACCCGCAAGAGCTCCTGGCGCAGACGATGATCGCGCTGCTCCATCGGACGGGCGCCCCCGCCGCCGCGGTCGAAGACGTGGTGATGGGCTGCGTGAGCCAGGCCAAGGAGCAGGGCGCTTGCATCGCGCGCAACGCGGTGCTGGCCGCGGGCCTGCCCGACGACGTCACCGGCAGCACCGTCAACCGGTTCTGCGGCTCTGGCCTGCAGGCGGTGAACTTCGCGGCCATGGGCGTGGCGAGCGGCCACCAGGGTCTCGTCATCGCCGGCGGCGTCGAGAGCATGTCGCGCGTCCCGATGGGGTCGGACGAGGGCGGGATCGACGGCAACAACCTCCACCTGCGAAAGAAGCTGTTCCAGGTGCCGCAAGGGATCAGCGCCGATCTCATCGCTACCCGTGAGGGTTTCAAGCGTGAAGACCTCGACCGGTTCGCGCTCGCGTCGCAGCACAAGGCCGAGGCCGCCCAGAAAGACGGCCGGTTCAGCCGCTCGCTCGTGCCGGTCAGAGACCCCGAGACGGGCAACCTGCTCCTCGAGGTCGACGAGTTTCCCCGTCACGGCACCACCATCGAAGCCCTCGCCAAGCTCGAGCCCAGCTTCGTGGGGATGGGCGCCGCTGCCGTCGGTCCGAACGGCGAGACGCTCGATCAGATCGCGATCAAGCGCTACCCCGAGGTCGGCGCTGTGAGCCACCTGCACACTGCGGGCAACTCGAGCGGCATCGTCGACGGCGCGGCCGCCATCCTTCTCGCCAGCGACGACGCGGTGAAGCAGCACGGCCTCGAGCCGCGCGCGAAGATCCGCGCGATGGCCACCGCGGGCGCCGAGCCCGTCATCATGCTCACCGCCCCCACGCCGGCCTCCGAGCGCGCCCTCGCCAAGGCCGGGATGAAGCCGGCCGATATCGACCTCTGGGAGATCAACGAGGCGTTCGCCGTCGTCCCCCTCAAGACCATGCGCGACCTCTCCGTCGACCCCGAGCGCGTCAACGTGAACGGCGGCGCCATCGCCCTCGGCCACCCCCTCGGTGCCACTGGCGCGGTTCTGCTCTCCACCGCGATCGACGAGCTCGAGCGCCGCGGCCTCGCCACTGCCCTCATCACCCTCTGCATCGGCGGTGGCATGGGCATCGCCACCATCGTCGAGCGCGTGTAACGGGGCACCTTCCTCACGCGCGATGGGGCTCTCTGTCTTGTCTGCCATCCGGAGAGCACCGCTGCTCCTCGTGGTGGCTTGCGATGCTCCCGTCGAGCCGCCGCAGCCGAGAGAGGCCGATCCAGAGCCGCCGATCGAGGCGCTCGGCA
>CALKVR010001121.1 GCA_938004815.1 uncultured Polyangiaceae bacterium
GAACTTACGCGCCGCCGCGCTCCTCTCGCTCTCGTTGCTCGTGCTCTCCGTCGCTCGACCGGGCGATGCCCAGCCGTCCAACCCCAGCGCTGCCGAGGCGGTCGCGCTCGCCCGCGGCGCCAAGGAGCGCTACGACCAGGGCAACTGGGCCGAGGCTCTCACCCTCTTCGAGCAAGCCGAGGCCAAGGCGCACTCGCCGGTCCTCTTGCTCTACGCGGCGCGCTGCCACCGCAACCTGGGCAACCTCGTCCGCGCCTACGGGACGTACCGTCAGGTCGCCGAGGAGCAGCTCTCGGCGAGCGCGCCCGAGCCGTTTCGTCAGGCGCAGCGCGACGCGAAAGGCGATCTGGAGGCGCTCGAGCCGCGGCTCGCGAGGGTCGTCCTCGATCGCTCGGGCGCTCCGGCGTCGTGGTCGGTCGAGATCGACGGCATCCCGCGAGCCGGCAGCGATCCGATCCTGCTCGATCCGGGCAAGCACGTACTCTCGACGAAAGAGGGCGACGTGGAGACGTCGCGTCGCGAGTTTCTGCTTCGAGAGGGAGAGACGCTGCCGCTCGCGATCGGCGAAGCGAAGGCCCCCGCTCCGAAGCCGCCGCGACCGCGGCCGACTACGCGCCCGGGATCGTCCTCGTCACGTTGGGGGCGGGCGGGCTCGCGGCCGGTATCGCGACGCGCGTGATCGCGTTCCAGAAGGTGAGCGACGTGAAGGAGCGTTGCAGCGGCAACGTGTGCCTGGCATCGGACCGCGACGAGATCGAGAGCGCCGACACCTTTCAGACGGTTTCGACGGTGGCCTTCGTCGTGGGCGGGGAGGCGGCCGCGACGGGGATCGTCCTCTTGGTCGTCCTCCCCGCGCAGCGGTCGGGGCCGTCGGTCTCGCTTCGGGTGCAGCCCGGCGGCGTGATCCTCGAGGGCGCGTTCTAGCTACTTGCCCACGCCGTGCTTGGCGAGGAGCTTGCCGAAGTAGCCGCGGTCGAGGCCCGCGATCTTGGCCGCCTCGCTCTGATTGCCGCTCACTTTGCGCATGATGAGCTCTAGGTAGATCCGCGTGAACCGGGCGCCGAGCTCGTCTTTTTGCTCGGTGTAGGAGCGGCTCGGATCGGTCATCTTGCGGAGGACGCGATCGAGCTCGTCGTCGGCGACGGCCGCGCGGCCGGCCGGCAGATCGCCGAGCGCGACGTAGGCCTGGATGGCGTTGCGGAGCTCGCGGACGTTGCCCGGCCACGGCCTGCTCGAGAGCTCGGCCACCACGTCGGGCGGCAGCTCGGGGTAACCGACGTCGGACGCGAAGCGCGCCGCGAGCGCGGGGATGTCGGCGGGGCGCTCGCGCAGGGGCGGAACCTGCAACGTGACGACGGCGAGGCGAAAGTAGAGGTCCTCGCGGAACCTGCCCGCGGCGGCGTCTTCGCTGAGGTTTCGGTTCGTCGCGGCGAGGACGCGCACGCGCACGCTCCTGCCGCTGTCGCCGCCCACCGCGCGCACCTCGCCCGACTCGAGCGCGCGGAGGAGCATCGGCTGAACATCGAGCGGCAGCTCGCCGATCTCGTCGAGGAACAGCGTCCCGCCGTCGGCCTTCTCGAACGCGCCCGCCCGCGCTTCGAGCGCGCCCGTGAAGGCGCCTCGCTTGTGACCGAAGAGCTCGCTCGCCACGAGCTCGCGCGGGAGCGCGCCGCAGTTGATCGGGATGAACGGGCCGTGCGAAATGCTCGAGCCCTCGTGGAGGGCCTGCGCGCAGAGCTCCTTGCCGACGCCGGACTCACCCTGAATGAGGACGTTGACGAGCGACCCCTCGAGGCGCGTCAGCGTGGAGAAGAGCTTGCGCATCGCGGGCGACTCGCCCACGAGACCGCGGTACCGAGGGCCCGGTGCCCCGCGAGGCGAGAGCCTCGGGGTCGGCTTCGACGAGCACCTCGGCCGAGCCGACGCGCAGCCGGCTGCCCAGGGCGAGCGTCATCTTCTCCACGCGCTGGCCGAGGTAGAACGTGCCGTTGCGGCTCGCGAGGTCGGTCACGGTCACGCCCTCTGCCGCCAACGCGAGCTCGACGTGCCGGCGCGAGACGGTGGGGGCGGTCAGGACGATATCGGCGTCGGCGCCCGCGCCGATCACCAAGCTGCCCGAGCGCAGGGCGAGCGCGGCCGGCTTCGCCATCGCGCCGGCCCCCCGCACGATCGCGGGGAGGGGAGCCTTGGCCGCCTGGACGACGAGGACGGTCTCTTCTTTTTCGCCAGCCAATGCCGACGCATCCTACCAGCTCGGCGGCCCCACGATCAGGCGAAGCCTGGCAGGACGCCGCTGTCATCGTAGTCCAGGCCCTGCCGGCCGAACCGCGCGTCGTCGAAGCCGAAGGCGCGCAACACCGAGGTGTAGACGTGGTTCTGGGTGTAGGGGCCGTCGGCCCACGTACCGGGCACGCCGCGCTGGAGGAAGCGCCCCGTGCCGCCCGAGCCGCAGTTGCCCGCGAAGAGGAACGGGATGCGCTGGGTGTTGTGGCCGTAGCCGTTGCCGAACTCGCTCGTCCACATCACCATCGTCTCGTCGAGCAGGGTGCCCGAGCCCGTTTCGAACGACTCGAGCTCTGCCAAGAGGCGCGCGAACTGCTCGGCGTAGAAGCGGAACCCCGCGATGAGCCCGGGCACGTCCTCCGACGCAGGGCCTTCACCGGTACCGCGCCCGTTGTGGACCATGTCGTGCCAACCCTCGTACGAGCCCACGTAGCTCTGCCCGTCGGGCAGCGTGAGGCCATGGAAGAGAAACGGATCGTGCGCGTTCGCGAACAGGAGCGAGCCGACGCGTGACTGCCCGCAAGCGATGGCCATGGCGAGGATCTGGATCTGTGCGACGGCCGAGACGTCGTCGTCGATGCGGAAGTCGTAGCCGGTGTTGAAGTCCTCCGACCAACCGCCGTGGTCGATCGTGTCGAAGTCTCGCCAGGCCGGCCGCTCGAGGGTGAGCGTGGGCTGCGCGCAGACCTTGGGGTCGCCTTGGAGCATCTGCTCGATGTCGCGGATCTTCTGGGCGTGAGCGTCGAGCCGCTGCTTGTCCTCGCGACCGACACGCGCGCGGAGCGAGTCGAAATTGCCGAGCACGCTGTCGAGCACCGATCGGCGGCGCTCGCGCTCGGCGCGCAAGGCGTTGACCGACTCGTCGGTCGTGGTGAACAGGCTCTCGAACGAGACGAGCGGGTCGCCCTCGCTGTAGACAGGGTCGTCCTGGCCGACGTACTGGTAATGGTGCGTGCCGCTCGGCCCCACGCACAGGTCGATCGATCGAAACGCGCCCGGCTCCACGAGCCTGGCTGCCAGCACCTGATCGATCGAGGCGGCCGACGCGTGGTCCTGGGGCGTCGTCTCGGGCTGCGCGTCGATGGGCAAGACGTTCCCGTTCGCGTCGAGCGCCTTCGTCATGACGTCGCCGGTGAGGAGCGACATCGGTCCGCCGGTGTGGCCGCCTTCGCGGTTGTAGCGGTTGATCTTGTTGTCGACGCCGTAGATCGGAAGGATGCGGCTCTTGTGCGCTTCGAGGGGGCTGAGCACGGGGCCGAGCGTGAAATTGGTGGTGTCCCCGAGGGTGTCCGAGCCCAGCACCCAGTTGCGGAGGCAGGTGCCTTGCCCGTTGAGGAAGACGATGAAATTCCTGAGGTTGCCAGCGTCCTGACCGAACGCGTCCAGGAACGGCAAGCTGAGCGTGATGCCGGCGGCGCCACGGAGGAAGTTTCGGCGGCCTTTTCGGTGAACGATCACGGCTCCTCCTGGGTGTCGGCGGCGCGCCGATAGCGGAAGCTGTCGGTCTTCACGAGCTCCACGATCATCTCGAGCAGGTCGCCGCCGGATCGTGCGAACGCCTCTTGGTGCTGGCTCACCGCGCAACCATCGGACTCCTCTTCGATCCGGCCCTGCGCGTAGCGGTAGAACTGCAACGAGACGCAGTCCGAGACCTTCTCGCTGTCGGCGAGGAGCGAAGCCAGCTCGACCGGCCCCGAGAACGTGGTCTCTCCGGTCTCGGCCCCGACCAGCTCGCCAGAAGGATCGATGGGGATGCCGTTGCCTTCGGTGTCGCGCCAGGCTCCGGTTCCGTCGAAGTTCTCGAGGCCGAGCCCGATCGGATCCATGAGGTTGTGGCAGCTCGCACAAGCGGGGTCGGTGCGGTGTTGCGCCAGCCGGTCGCGCGTCGAGACGTTGGGATCGTACGGGGGGAGCGCCACCATCAGGTTCGGCGGCACGACCAAGTCCTGGCACAGGAGCTTGGTGCGCACGAACGCGCCGCGCGCGATCGGTGAGCTCGCCGCGGCAAGCGAGTGCCCGGCGAGGAAGCCGGGC
>CALKVR010001122.1 GCA_938004815.1 uncultured Polyangiaceae bacterium
ATCCTCGGGCGTGCCGAGCCTGCGCATCGGGTGGCGGGCGACCATGCGCTCGCGCAGCTCGTCCATCGCGACGACGGCTTCGAGCGCGTCGGTGACGGTCGCGCCGGCCGAGATGCCGTTCACGCGCACGTGCGGCGCCCACTCGGCCGCGAGGAGACGGGTCATGTGATCGACGGCCGCCTTGGTCGTGCCATACGCGACGAACCCCGAGTCGACGAGGTGAGACATCGCGCTCGAGACGTTGATGACGGAGCCGTAGCCGCCGCGTTTCATGTGAGGCGCGAGCGCGCGCGCCAGCCGAAACCCGGCGAGCACGTTGAAACGGAACGCGTCTTCGAACGCGTCGTCACCAAGCGCCAGTGCCACGAGGGGCTGGGTGCCGCCGGCGTTGTTGACCAGGATGTCGACGCGCCCGAACGTCTCGATCGCGCGCGCGACCAGGGCCTCGCTCGCGGCCGGGTCGGCGACGTCGGCGGGGACAGCCAGGGCGCGACGACCGAGCGCGATGACCGCGGCCGCCGCCTCGTCGAGCGGGCCCGGACGGCGAGCGCAGAGGACGACGTCGGCGCCGGCCTCGGCGAGCGCGAGCGCGCACGCTCGCCCGATGCCTCGGCTGGCGCCGGTGACGAGGGCGACCTTGCCCGGGACGCGAAACCTCTCGAGGACGCTCATGATCGGCCAGCCTACACGTCAGGCAGCCCGCTCGCTGCTACGCTGCGGTTCGTCGTGGAATGGGTCGTCCTCGCGGTGGCATCGGTCGTGGCCGCTTACGCGGTCGGCACCTTCGTCTACGTGGCGTCGTCGTACTTTCTCTCGCGCGCGCACGCCGAGCGGAGAGCGCTCGGCGCGTCGCTCCGTGAGATCACGCGCGAGGCGGCGTGGGCCCTCGTCATCCAGCCGCTCTTGCCGCTGTTCTACCTGATCGGCCGCAAGCTCGCGGGCGGCAGCGGTCGCCCCGTCGTGTTCGTGCACGGCTACTTTCAGAACCGAATCAATTTCGTCTACCTCGCGCGTGCGCTCGGCAAGCGAAACCTGGGGCCGCTCTACGGGTTCAACTACGTCTGGATCAACGATCTGCCCACCATCGCGCGCTCGCTCGGCGATTTCGTCGAGTCGGTGCGCGCCGAGACGGGCGCCGATCGTGTCGATCTCGTGTGTCATTCGATGGGCGGCCTCGTCGCGGCCCAGTACCTCGCCCATGAGGGCGGCCGCCCGCACGTTCGCCGGTGCGTGACGATCGCGACGCCGCACAAGGGGGTCGCGTACCGCGGGCCCATCCTCGGGCGCGCGCGGGCGGCGCTCCGCAAGGGCCACGGCATCGACCGCCTGCCCGAGCTCCCGTTTCTGAGCGTGTACTCCACTCACGACAACGTCGTGTTCCCCGCTACGTCGTCGCACCTCGCCGAGCCGAGCCGCAACGTGGTGCTTCCGGGCATCGGTCACCTCGCGATCCTCTTCGTGCCCGCGACCGCCGACGCCGTCGCCGCGTTCCTCGAGGCCCCCGACGCGCCGGCCGAGGCGGTCGCCGTTCCGGTCGAAGCGACGGTGACAGTCGCGTAGGCTGCCAAGCATGCTGCATCGTGTTGCCCTGCTCACCCTCGCTCTCGCGCTCGTCCCGGCCCCCGGCTGCGGCGGGCCGGCCACGCCCGCGGGGCAAGAGATCCTTGTCGCCGACGTGCAGACCGATCTCGAGCCCGACGAGCGCAAGTGGCTCGTCGGCATCCTCGATGTCGACCCGGTCACGATCACGTTCCCCGACGGTGAGGCGAGCGTCGAGGTCGCGGTCGTGGCAGCGCGTCGCGGCAAGGGCTCGGGGGCGTCGCGATCGGTCGACACCTCCAAGCCACCCACGTTCGTGCGCACCATCACGGTTCGCGCCAAGGATGCCGCCGGCTACGAGCTGACGGCCGAGCTCGTCGGCAACCCCGTCAACATGGGGACCGAAGAGGATCCGATCCATTCGCGCACGGTGAAGGTGCGCCGCCAGAAAAAGAGCCTGTTCGGCACCAGCCTGGCCGAGATGAGCCTGCGGGCCACACCGACGGGCGTCGAGCGCCTCTGACATGCGAGCCGCGCGCACCCCGACCTTGCTCGCGACGTGTTTGCTCGCGGTTGGGGCCGGCGCCGGCTGCAGCGCCGTACCATCGTCGACGGGCGGCGCGCCCGTCGAGACCGCGACCTCGACGGCGGGGCCGATCACGGGCTCGCCGCTCACGACCGACGAGCGCGCTGCTTGCGATGGCAAGGGCTACGCGACCCTCGAATGCCTCGTTGCGGCACGCGCGCGGCGCCTCGCCGGTGACGAGGGGGGCGCGGCAGAGCTCCTCGTGGTCGGGTGCGCGGCGGGCGACATCGAGGCCTGCCTCGACGCGGGCCAGGTCGACCGCGTCGCCGAGCTCTGCAAGAACCTCGCGTCGACCAAGGAGAACGCCGTCGCCTGTCAGCGCGCGAGCTCACCCGAGGTGGTCGGCGACGAGCGGCTCGAGCTCTACAAGCTCGCGGTCAAGCCAGCGCTCGAGCTCCGCTCCAAGTACGGCCCCGCCCTCATCGCCGCCCTCGCCGAAGCGCGCCGCGCTTGCGCGCCCGTGCCGTTCGCCGAGACCAGGAGCGCGAGCCTCGAGGGCAGCGCCCTCGCCCGAGAGGCAGGGCTCGTCGATGCGTCGATCCTCTGTCCCGGGGTCGAGCTCGCCGCGCAAGACGTCAAGAACCTCAAAGACGGCGAGGGTCAGGCCGAGCCCCCGGTCGTGCGCACCCTGCGTGACGGCTTCTACCGCGGCGGCGCCGCGCTCGACGTGCACGCGCCCGTCGCCGACGGCACCCTCGGCGTATCGTGCCCGTCGCGCCTGGCCGCCGATCGCCGCGCCGTCGACGTGTGGCTCCGCGTGCCCACCGACACCGGCGAGATCCTCATCGTGGTCGCCGTCCCCGCGAGCGGCTCGTGCCTCGTCGGTGAGGCCGAGAAAAAGGTGCGCCGGGACGACCGCGCGTTCATCGGCAAGATGCTCGAGCCGCGGCGCAAGGTCGTGACCGAGCTCCTCGAGCGCGCCGCAAGAGCGTGCGACGGGGGCATGAGCGCCTCGGCCGGCAAGCGGGTCGGCGCGGACCCCGCCGCTTACCAGGCGCGCGCCGTCGACGTCCGCTGCGAGTACGGCAGCGCGTTCCGCGTCCTCGGCGACGCGGGCGCGATCGACGAGGCCGGCAGCTTCATCGATGGCCACATGGAGATCGACGGCCTCTCCGTTCGCACTCGCCTCTACACCGACGGCAAGAAGCGTGCGCTCATGACGTTCCGTAAACGTGACGCTACCGTCACGCTCGAGATCACCGACGTCCCTGCGCTACCCAGATGACCGCGCCCCCCAGCCACCGCGTCGAGCGCATCGGTGACTACCGCGTCGTGCGCGTCGTCGGCGAGGGCGGGATGGGCATCGTGTACGAGGCGATCGAGCGGCTGTCGGGCCGCCGGGTCGCGCTCAAGGTGCTGCACTCGAGCCTCGCGCGCAGCCACGACGCGCGTGAGCGCTTCTTCGCCGAGATGCGCATCATGGCGGGCCTCGAGCACCCCAACATCGTGCGCAGTCTCGCGTGCAGCGAGATCGACGGCCGCCTGGTGATGGTGCTCGAGTACCTCGACGGTCGCAACCTGCGCGACGAGCTCACCGCGTGCGGCGCCTTGCCCGCCGATCGCGCGATCGTGGTCGCGTCGGCGATCGCGTCGGCCCTCGTCGCCGCCCACGAGCGGCATCCGGCGATCGTGCACCGCGACCTCAAGCCCGAGAACGTCATGCTCCTCGCCGACGGCGGCGTCCGCGTCATGGATTTCGGCATCGCCAAGGTGCTGTCCGACGACGCGGCCGTGACGCGCGCCAGCCAGACCCTCGGTACGGTGCTTTACATGAGCCCCGAGCAGGCCGAGTCGCAGCCGGTCACGCCCCAGACCGATCTCTACGCGCTGGGCCTCTTGTTGCGCGAGATGCTCACGGGCAAGCCGCTCTTCGATGGTCCGTCGATCATGGCGATCCTCCGGCACCATTGCGAGACGGCGCCGCCGCCGTTGCCGGACGACACGCGCCGCACCACGCCTCCGGCGCTCGAGGCGTTGATCGCCGAGCTTCTCCAGAAGGCACCGGCACATCGGCCCCAAGACGCGCGCACCGTCCTCGAGCGCCTCGCTGCGCTCGGCGGCGTCGCCCAAGCGGCGACCGCGCCGCCCTACGCGCAGCAGGCGGCCACACCCCCGCAAGCTTTCGCGCCGCGCCCCCCCGGCGGGCCCAAGACGATCGAGCTCATCGAGCGCCTCGACCAGCGGAAGCGATGGCCATGGGTCGTCGGCGCGATCGGCGTCGCCGTCATCGGCGCCGCGATCGCCGTGCCGTGGGCGCTCTACCTGGGGACCAAGGAGACGAGCAGCACCAAGTCACGATCGGCGCGAACGAACGGAGGCGACGAGACCGAGGCCGAGCCCAAGCCGGCCGCGCCGACCCCCTCACCGTCGGCGTCCGGCACGTCGTGTGGCGGCGCCCTCGCGTGCGCGCCGTTTCAGCCGGTCGACCCCGCGCGCGTCGACTTCGAGACCATGCTCTCGACCGCCAAGGCGATGGCGGCAGGCATCGCGCCTTCGGCCGCGCTGTCGAACATCGCGTTCTTGCCCGTCGGGCCGGGGGGCGTCGTCGACCTCACCCAGCCCAAGGCGGTGACGCACTTCCATTTCGATACCCCCGACGGCGATCTCTCGGTCACCTTCACCAGCACGCAGGTCACCGCGTCGAGGACGGCGATCCGCAAGCGGGCGCCGCTCGCACCGCTGAGCTGCTCGTTTCGCCGCGCCTGCGACGCCGCGATCGCGGGCGGCTTTCGTCAAGACGAGCTCTAT
>CALKVR010001123.1 GCA_938004815.1 uncultured Polyangiaceae bacterium
GCGGTGAAGTCGAAGGCGTAGCGTTGCGCGCGCATCGGGCAAAACTCCCGCTTGCGCAGGCGAAGTCGGCGTTGTGTCCGGAGAAGCGTCCGGAGAAGTGTCCGTCCCGCATTGCGACCTCAGAAAACTGCGGAGATCGATGGGGTCGATCCCGGAGCGGACACAGGGCCGGACTTTGCCCCGGACAGTACGGGCACTCGCCCTGCGCGAGAGCGCGTTGTGTCCGCTGGGTTTGGCATGGTTGCCTCGAGTCGAGGCGCGTGTCTGAGCCCCGGGACAGCGTGCACCGTCACGGAGTCGAGCTAGCCTCCCGAGCTGCCGTCGGTTGGCATCGAGGATGCACGCTTCTGTTTCTCGAAGGTAGGCGAGCGGCCTTGGTCCCACCGGGAAGAAAATCGCGGGCATCCTGGTTTCGAAAGCGAGGCCGCGCGCGCGCGGCTTCGCATCGTCACGCGTCCCGTTCCTTTCCCGTCAACCGACACGTGTCGCCTTGCCAACGCGGGACCGTGCTCCAGGATAAGCTGCGGCCGCTCGCCATGAAATTGCCTCGTCACTTTGCAATCATCGCAGCCGGAGCGGGTCCGGCGCTCGTCGTTTCGACAGCGTGGGTCCTGCTCGACGACTCCGTCGATGCGCCCACGAGCGATAAAGCCGCGGCGCAAGCGGAGGCGACGGCCGTCGCTATCGCGCTGTCCGCAGAGCCCGCCGAAAGCGCGTGCGAGCTCGACGGTTGCCACGTGCCAGAGCTCTCAGCCGACCTCCTGGTGAGCGACGCGCTCACGGGGATGCCCCGGCTCGTGGAATTCTCGAGCGAGTACTGCTCGGCGTGCGCAGAGATGAAACCCGTCGTGACGGAGGCCGCGCACACCTGCGGCGCAACCAGCTCCCTCACCCGCGTAAATGTCGAGGAGAAGCGCGGCCAGTCGCTCGTGGCGCGCTACGACGTGAAGTTGCTTCCGACGTTCATCAGCATAGATGCGGAAGGTCGCGAGACGGGCCGAATGGTGGGCACGCAGACGCGTGAACGCCTGCTGCTGGCGCTCGGCGATGTCCGCGGTACCGCCTGCCCATCGCTCTAGTTCCAAGTCTCATCCGTGATCCCGTTTGACCCGCCGCCG
The DNA here is from genome assembly GCA_938004815.1 of uncultured Polyangiaceae bacterium. Lineage (GTDB taxonomy): Bacteria > Myxococcota_A > Polyangia > Polyangiales > Polyangiaceae > Xiheicaenibacterium. The sequence continues at coordinate 1,119 of CALKVR010001123.1, forward strand.
CGGGATGGAGGGCTCATGGTGGCGAGCTGCTCGCGTTCGCGATCGTCTCGAGGAAAGAGATCTTGGTGCGGAGCACGTCGAGCTCGGCGGGCCATTCAGGGTCCGGCGTGGCGACGGCCTCGGTGTAGGCGCCGCGGTAGCGCGGGAGGGCTCGACGCGCGACCACGGCCGCCTCGTGCGGGTGGCTGTTTTTGACGTTTCCGACGATCCCTTCGAGCAACGTGAGGGTCAGCGCGAAGGTCCGCATGACCGCCACGTGCGGGTCAGGAGGACTTTGTGACACCCCTCGTCCGACGCCCGAAGAAGCCGAAGCGCGAGTGGAGCTGCTACGCTCGCGCCGCCATGAGGCAACAGACGTCGATGTTCAGTCTCGCGCCGCGGTCGTGCGTCGGCGTTGTGCTGTCCCTCGCCCTGGGTTGCGGAGCCTCGAGCGGAGCGGGCGAGGCCGCGAAGGGGCCCGAAGCGGGCTCGAGCCAAACGTCGGAGGGCGAGTCGCCGTCGCTGCCAAAGGAGCTGGACTCCGCCGACGGCGTTCTGTCGCCCGAATGGGAGGCGGCGCCAGGCGAGATGCGTGCGTTCAGCCCGTCTGTCTGGACGATCGGCTACGCCGACGTGTTCCCCCCGCCGGAGGGCTGACGAAGGGGTTGGGCCGATGAGCGAAAGAGCTGCATTCCTCAACCAGGCGAGCGGCACGTTCACGCCGACGTCGCGTGAGTGGGTGATCTCGGCCGATCAGTGGTCGCAGACCTATTACCAATTTCGCGACGGGAAGCTCTACCTCGTCGAGAACGACAACAAGGAGCAGCTGTACACGGAGACGGAGCTCGAGATCAGCGCCGTCCTACGCCAGCACGCGGCGGACACCCGCGAGCCGTACGTCGACATGGTCTCGTTCCTGTCCGGTCACCTCCGGTAATGGAGCGGGGGCCACCCGATGAAGCCGCGCGCGCCGAAGAACCCCAAAGCCGCAAAGTACGGCCGGCGCGCCGCCGTTCTGCGCGCTTTCCGAAGCGCGGACCAGCTCGCCGCGATCGTCCCCAAGCTCTTGGCCGCCCTCGAGAAGATCGGCGCCAGCAAGGCTACGGTGCAAGAGCTCCGGCGCGGCTTCGAGCAGAGCACCGACGTCACGCGGAGGCGCAGCGCCGTGTGGGCGATCGTCGACGATCTCGAGCGTCGAGAGGAAGCGCTCGTTCGCGATCAACTCCCGGAGCGGTGACGACAGGATGATGGCCGCACTCGTGACGCGTTGTCTCTAGCAGCTTGGGAGGGGCTACCGTTTCGCGGGGTTGCAAGGCCCGGCCCGACCGCCCAGCCGCGCGTCGCGCTCGAACAGCGTAACGGGCACCCCCTGCTCGACGAGGAGCGTGGCAGCCGCGACCCCCGCGATACCCCCTCCGACGACCACGACGCGCTCGCTCACGGCGGTCCAGGAATACCACGGTCAGGCCCGCCCCCGTGGCGGCGTCGGTTCTCGCCCATCATGGCTTCGATCCGCACGCTCCTGCTCACGCCGTGGATGGCGCCCTACCGCGTCATCTCGTACGAGCGCGCGATCGTCCTCAGCTTTCTCGGCAAGGTCGAGGTGGTCGCCGAGTACGACGACTGGATCCGGTCGCCGTCGGTGGCCGTCCGAGCGCCCGCCGTCGTGCGGCAGCGCAAGGCCCGGCCGTCGGGGCGGGCGCGGATCACGTTCTCTCGCGCGAATGTCTTTCTGCGCGACAGCTTCACCTGCCAGTACTGTCGGCGGGCATTCGCGGAAGACGAGCTGAACCTCGACCACGTGATGCCCCGGTCTCGCGGCGGCGGGACGACGTGGGAGAACGTCGTCGCGTCCTGTTACCCCTGCAACCAGCGCAAGGCCGGTCGCACGCCGGACGAGGCGGCGATGGCGCTGATGAAGCGCCCCGTTCGCCCCACCTCGCTCCCCGTGCGGGCGCGGCTGCGGGCAGGAGAGATCCCCGTCGCCTGGCGGGCATTCTGCTGACCCAAATCGAACGAAAGGAGGTCCCAACCGAGCGCGCAGGCGTGCCATCAGGCACGCCTGCCGCGGGCGCACGCGCACGGGCGTGCGCCCGCGCTCGACCGGCGCCCAGGATCACGAGAGCGGCGCTCGGCACGAGCCGTGCTCCTGGCGTCGTCATGACGCGCCTGCGCTGTTTCCTCCCCCTGGCGCTGCTCCTCTCGACGGGGTGCGGCGCGGCCGCCCAGAACCTCGGCGAGCGGGCAACGACCGGCGTCGTCAAAGGCGGCGTCGACAGCGTCACCGACCGCGACACCCAGGAGCAGATCGTCGGCAGCATCGACGACGAGCTCGTCTCCGAGGCGACCGACCGCGTCGTCAGCGGGGTCGTCGATGGTGCGATGCGATCGCTCGAAGATCCGGCGCGGCGAGACGAGGTCCGCGAGGAGCTCGGAAAGCTCCTCGCCGGCGTGAAGCTCCCGCTGACGATCGACGGCTTGGGGCGAGACGCGATCGGAGACGTCGTCGACGAGTCGATCATCCGCCTGGCCAAGCCCGAGAACCAAACGGTGATCCGCAAGCTCGTACGGGACGTGATGAGCGACGCCATCACCGGCGCGGTCGAGCAGACGCGCGCGGAGCTCGAGGGCGTCGACACGGCGGTCTTCTATCCAGTCGCGCGTGAGCTGACCAAGCAGGCCGCGCTCGGCATTCAAGACGCCGTCGAAGAGGCGCAGCAGCGCAAGGACTCGGGCGCGCAGCCGGCCGAGCTTTGGGCGCAGGTGATCGAGGATCTCAGGAA
>CALKVR010001124.1 GCA_938004815.1 uncultured Polyangiaceae bacterium
CCCCCGCCCCGGCCCCCGCCGCGCGTCCTCAAGCCGCCGCTCCCGTCGCGGCCGCAGCCGCGAGCGCGATCTCTGCCGGTAACGGTCAGCTCGCCGCCAAAATGGGCGAGCTCGGCCTCACGCCCCAGCAGGCCGACGCCGTCCTCGCCCTCTCGCGCGACGTGATCGAGCGCGTCGTTTGGGAGGTCGTGCCCGTCCTCGCCGAGACGCTGATTCGGGAAGAGATCGGCCGGCTGACGAAGTAGCACCGACCTCGCTTCTTTCTCGAGCTACGAGTAAGGAAAGACCGACGCTTCGCGTCGGTCTTTGTCTATGAGCACCGAGCTATCGAAGGGTTACGAGCCTCGCGAGGTCGAGGCGTTCTGGTCGAAGCGATGGATCGAGCTCGGCGTCTTCGCCGCCTCGAGCGAGCTCCCCGACCCCAGGCCACGGTACGTGCTGCCGATGCCGCCGCCCAACGTCACGGGCTCGCTCCACATGGGGCACGCCTTGACGAACACGCTCGAGGACATCCTCGTTCGGTACCACCGCATGGCGGGGTACTGCACCCTCTGGCAGCCGGGGATCGATCACGCGGGCATCGCCACGCAGACGGTGGTCGAGCGGCAGCTCAAGCGTGAGGGCAAGTCACGCCACGATCTCGGTCGCGACGCGTTCCTCGAGCGCGTGTGGTCGTGGAAAGCCGAGAGCGGCGGGCGCATCGCCCTGCAGCAGCGCGAGCTCGGCGTGTCGGCCGACTGGCCGCGCTCGAAGTTCACGATGGACCCCGAGCTCTCGCGCGGCGTGCGCGAAGCGTTCGTCAGGCTCTACGAAGAGGGCCTCATCTACCGCGACACGCGCCTCGTGCACTGGGACTGCGAGGCGCAGACGGTGCTCTCGAACCTCGAGGTCGACAACGAGCCAGCCAAGGGCGAGCTGTTCGAGTTCGCGTACCCGGTGGCCGATGCTGACGGCGGTGGAGAGATCATCGTGGCGACCACTCGCCCCGAGACGATGCTCGGCGACACCGCGGTGGCGGTGCACCCCGACGACGAGCGCTACAAGCACCTCCACGGCAAGTTCCTGCAGCACCCGTTCGTCGACCGAAAGATCCCCGTCATCACCGACGCGGTGCTGGTCGACATGGCGTTCGGCACCGGCGCGGTAAAGGTGACGCCGGCCCACGACTGGAACGACTTCGCGACGGGCAAGCGCCACAAGCTCGAAGAGATCAACATCCTCACCCTCGACGGCAAGATGAACGAGCTCTGCGGGCAGTTCGCGGGGATGGATCGCTTCGTCGCCCGCAAGGCGGTGAAGAAGGCGCTCGACGAGAAGGGCCTGGCCCGCGGCGCGAAGCAGCACGACCTCATGCTCCCGAGGAGCGAGCGCAGCGGCTCGATCGTCGAGCCGATGATCTCGACCCAGTGGTTCGTCAAGATGCAGCCCCTCGCCGAGCCCGCGATCGCCGCGGTCAAAAATGGCGATACCGTCATCATCCCGGCCGAGTGGGCCAAGACCTATGACCACTTCCTCACCAACATCTTGGATTGGTGCATCTCGCGGCAGCTCTGGTGGGGCCACCGCGTGCCGGCGTGGTACTGCGACGCGTGCGGCCACATCACCGTCTCGCGCGACGAGAAGGTGTCGGCGTGCGAAAAGTGCAAGGCCGCGTCGCCGCGCCAAGACGACGACGTGCTCGATACCTGGTTCTCGTCGGCCCTCTGGCCGTTTTCGACGATGGGGTGGCCCGACAACACCCCCGAGCTCCAGAAGTTCTACCCCGCGAGCGATCTCGAGACGGGCTACGACATCCTCTTCTTCTGGGTCGCCCGCATGATGATGATGGGCATCCATTTCATGGGTAAGCCGCCGTTCCGGCGGGTGCTCCTGCACGGCTTGGTCGTGGACGAGACGGGCGAGAAGATGAGCAAGGTGAAGGGGAACGTCATCGACCCCCTCGATCTCATCCACGGCGCCAGCTTCGAAGACGTCGTGCAAAAGGCGCTCCCCGGCGCGCCCATCGACGAGGCGCTGAAGAAGTTCAAGAGGGCGTACCCCTCGGCGGCATCCCTCGGCTCGGGGTTCCCCGCCTATGGCGCCGACGCGCTCCGGTTCACCCTCGCCAGCTATTCGCCGCAGTCGAAGCGCATCCCGCTGAGCCTGAAGAAGATCGAGGGCTACCGGCACTTCTGCAACAAGCTCTGGAACGCGACGCGCTTCTCGCTCCCGAACCTGGCCGGGGCCCAGGTCGAGGCGACGCCGCCGCCGGCCAAGCTCCTCACCTCGCGGTGGCTCCTGTCGCGCCTGCGGGCGACCGCGGTCGCGGCGCGCTCGGGGGTCGACGATTTTCGCCTCGACGAGTCGACGAGCGCCATCTACCGCTTCGTGTGGAACGAGCTCTGCGACTGGTTCATCGAGCTCTCCAAGCCGATCTTCGCCGGCAGCGACGAGGCGGCGAAGAAAGAGACGCGCGACGTGCTCGCCTACGCGCTCGAGGCGAGCTTGCGCATGCTCCACCCGTTCATCCCCTACATCACCGAAGAGCTGTGGCAGCGCGTGCCGCGCGCGCCGGGCGTACCAGCGTCGCTCTGCCTCGCCGCGTTCCCCGATGCGAGCGTCGCCCCCGAGGACGCGGCCGCCGAGCGCGACATGGCCGCGCTCATGGGGGTGGTCACGGCAGCGCGCACCATCCGCAGCGAGCACGAGGTGCACCCGAGCGCCGCCATCGAGGTCACGCTCCGCACCGACGACGCCGCATTGAAGGCGCTGCTCGATCGCGAGAGCGTGTCGATTCAGACGTTGGTGAAGACGAAGGGCGCGCCCGCGCTCGCGAGCCGCGGCACCGCGCGCCCCGCGGGCGCGGTGATGCACGCCCGCGCCGACGTGGACGTGCTGGTGTCCTTGATCGGCCTCGTCGATCCCGAGAAAGAGGCCGCGCGCGTCGAGCGCGAGATCAAGAAGGTCGAAAAGGACATCGGCGTCCTCGAGAAGAAACTCTCGCTGCCCTCGTTCGCTGAGAAGGCTCCCAAAGAGGTCGTCGAGGAGTCGAAGTCGCTGCTGGACGAGCTCCGCCGGCAGCGCGTCGCCCTCGATGAGGCCCGCGGCATCGCGGAAGAGCTCAAGAAGAAGAGCTGACGAGGCGGTGTGAGCGACGACGCTGGCGCGACGAGCGAGACGAGAGCGCCTCGCGCGCGCGCCGGTGATCGCCTCTACACCGCGTCCGGCGAGAGCGTGTGGGTCTCTGACCCCGAGGGCTTCGGCAAGATCAAGCTCGGCAGCGTTCCGCTCACGGCCGAGCACCTCGCGGTCGACGAGCACGGGCGCTACCTCGCGATCGCCGCCGGCCGGCGCGCGATCGTGTACTTCACCGAGGGGTGGGAGATCGCGCTCGATCTCACGCTCGACGAAGACGTCGCGTCGATCTCGATCGCCGCGAAGGAGCTCGAGATCACCGCCGAGAGCGGCGCCGCGCGTCGCGAGCGGCTCGAGCCCGAGCCAGGGCCCGACGACGCGCCCCCCTCGAGCGACGGCCCGCCGCTCGTGCTGCGCGGCAACCCGACGCGTCCGATCGCGGGGGGCGCGCTCCTCTTCATCGGGCTATTAGCCGGCCTCTCGGCCGTGATCATGCCCATCTCGAGCCGCGCCGCAGTCTTCGCGGGCGCGGTGGCGACGTTCGTCTCGACGACGGGCGTGCTCCATCTCCTCGGCTGCTTCGACGATCGCGGCGAGCGGATCGAGGCGAGGTCGCTGGCTCGGCCCCTCGGCGTGACCGCGCTCGGCGCGCTCGCGACGTTCGTCACCCTTCGCATGGCAGTGGCGGGCGCGCTGCAGCCGCTCGCCTCCGCGGTCGCGATCCCGGCCGCGTTCATCGCCTTCATCGCGGGCCTCGGCATGGTGAAAGACGCGCTCGCGCCCGACCCCGGCCGCCCGTTCTACAAGCGCGAGGGCTTCTGGCTCCTCGGGTTCGCGACGCTCGTCCTCTTGCCTGCGCTCGGCTCCAAGTCGCTCACCGATCCATGGGAGACCCACTACGGCGAGGTCGCTCGCGAGATCCTGGCGCGCCAGGACTGGATCAGCCTCTGGTGGGCCCACGAGAAGTGGTTCATGTCGAAGCCGATCCTCGGCTTCTGGATGCAGTCGCTCGCGATGGCGGCGCTCGGCGTCCGCTACGAGCCCGGGCAGATGCTCGCGGCGGCGGCGAACGGCGGCGCGCCGTGGCCCGAGTGGGCCGTCCGCTTCCCCATCTTTCTCTTCACGATCGGCGCGACGTACCTCCTCTACAAGGCGGTCGCGCGGGTCTTCGGTCGGCGCGCCGGCCTGCTAGGCGGCGTGATCCTCACCACGATGCCGCAGTGGTTCTTCGTCGCGCACCAGACGATGACCGACATGCCGTTCGTGGCCAGCATGTCGGCGGCCCTGGGCTTCTTCTTGATCGGCGCCCACGAGCGGGCCGATCGGCAGCTGCGCGTCTACGAGATCGCGCTCGGCCCGCTTCGGGTCGGGCTGTCGGCGCGCCACCTCTTGCTCGGGGCCGTCGTGGGCTGCGCCGTCCCCCAGATCGTCTACCTCGTCTCGCGCAACCTGGAGCTCGCCTTCGATCCGATCGTCGGCCTCAGGATGCCGCCCATCCAGTTCGTGGGCGACTCGTTCGTCTTCGGCTCGGCCGACAACTGCGGCACCTCGCCGGGCAACCCGGCGTGCGCCCAGCACATCTCGGCGTTCCCGCGCTTTCACCCTGCGCTGCAGGCCTTGCTATGGGTGCAAGCGCTCGCGATCTTTCTCTGGCTGTCGTGGGGAGAGAAGCGCGCCCGGCGCATCGCGTTTCTCGCAGCGTTTTTCTGCGCTGCGCTCTCGACGATGGCCAAGGGCCCGGCCGGCCTGGTCCTGCCCGGCGCGGCCGTGCTGGGCTACCTCGTCGCCACCAAGCGCTGGCACCTGCTCCTGCACATGGAGATCGCAGCCGGCGCCGTGCTGACCCTCCCCGTCGCGATGCCGTGGTTCGTCGCGATGTACGTGCGGCACGGGAGCGAGTTCACGGATCGGCTGTTCTTCTACGACATGGTCAAGCGCGCGTTCGATCAGGCGCACGACACCAACGAAGGCCAGGACGTCAGCTTTCGCTACTACCTCGGCCAGCTCGGCTACGGCACGTTCCCTTGGCTCGGGCTCTTGCCGGCGGCGCTGCTCGGCAAGCGCCGATCGCCGGCGCGCCCCGACGAAGAGGCGCGGCTCGACGCAGCGGGCACGGTCGCGCTCCTGTTCACGTGGTTCATCGTCACGTTCGCGCTCTTCGCCTACATGAAGACGAAGTTCCATCACTACGTCCTGCCCGCGCTGCCCGCCCTCGCGCTCCTGGCAGGGCTCGCGCTCGATCGGTTCATCGGCGCGGGCCCGCTCCTCTCGCGCGGACATGGCGACAGGGGTCCGACGATTCGCGTCGAGCGCCGCGACGTGCTGATCGCCTTCGCCACCGGCCCGCTCCTCGCGTTCGGCGCTTTGCTCTCCGCAGGCTCGACGGCGGGCGGCTTGGTCGCGTACGCCGCGCTCGGCGGCGCCGCGATCATCCTGCTCGCACGGGTCGAGTCTTCGTACGGCGAATCCGAGACCGCGTTCGATCGCGCGGCCCTCGGCGCCCTCGCCATCGCGGGCGCCGGTCTCGCGCTCTTTGCCGGGCGAGACATGGCGGCCGCGCGCGAGGGCCAGCCCAGCGCTGCGCGCCTCCTGCACCTCTTCACGTACAACTACGAGCGCGAGTGGCCCGAGCACCTGGATTTTTCGGGGCCGCTCTGGGCGTTCACGTTCGCGGCGGGCGTCCTCCTCTTGCTCATGGCCCACGAGCGCTTGCGCCGTGGGGCCGCGATCGCGCTCGTTGGCGCCGCGACCGCGTTCGCCGCCTGGGGGCTCGACGCCTACTTCGTCGAGGTGTCGCCCCACTGGGGCCAGCGCGAGCTGATGCTTCGGTACGTGCGCGAGCGCACCGAGCTGCCGGGGCCGCTCGTCGCCTACCAGATGAACTGGAAGGGCGAGAACTTCTATACGGGCAACCAGGTCGCAATCCTCCTCGACCGCGGGCGCGAGGCGAAGGGGTGGTTCTCTTCGCAGAAGAAGAAGAAGCAGAAGGTCTTCTACGTCGTCACGACCCACGGCCTCGAATCCACGCTGCTCGGCGACGTCGGCAAGAGCGCGACCCTCACGAACCTCACGACGATCGAGGACAACAATAAGTTCGTGCTCGTGAGGGCCGTCTTGCCGTGAGCGCGGCGCTCACGCGCGCGGGCGCTTGACCGCGCGGACCTTGCCGCTCTTGCCGCCGCCGCAAAAGAACAGATCGCTGCCGTTCGATTCGAGACCGCTGACACCGGTGCCGGCGGGCATCGCGACGCGCGCCAACACCGTAACCCCTCCAGGGATGTCGCCCGTCGCGGCCGTGATCTGAGTTGACGGC
>CALKVR010001125.1 GCA_938004815.1 uncultured Polyangiaceae bacterium
GAAGTGCCGCGCGAGCGACGCGCCGCCATAGGCGCCCGCCAAGGTGCCCATGAGCGTGACGCCGATCTGCACCGTCGCCAGGAACGACTCGGGGTTGTTGCGGAGCTTCTTGGCCGCGACCGCGCCGCCGCGCTTCTCGGCGACCAGCTGGTCGATGCGCGTCTTGCGAACCGAAACGAGCGCGATCTCGGCGCCCGAGAAGAGCCCGTTCCCCAGGAGCAGCAGGGTGATGATGACGATGTCGGTGAGTATCAGAGCGTCGCCTCTTTAGCCGGCCGGGCCGCTGGGCGTGCGCGTCGTCAGCGTGTCGACTGCGTGCACCGGCGCCTGCTCACCTGCCATCAGGTGCTTCACTGCCCCCAAGACCAGGCGCTGTGACTCGAGCCGGCTCTTGCCCGCGAAGACGGCCGAGACGACGTCGATCGTGAAATGCCCGCCCCCGCCCGTGACTTCGACCTGGGCGTCGGGAATTTTTTCGAGGATGGCCTGACGCACGGCATCGTGAACCGAGCCCTGAAACGTCGTGAGGTGGTGCCCCATGGGATGTACTAGGCTACGCCACCTGGCGAATTGGGACACTAGCCAGGTGAAGCGCCGCAGAGATAGGAGCACGCCGTGAACGATCGCCTCCGCCCATCCGACACGTTCGTCCGCCGCCACCTCGGGTCGGGCCCCGAAGAGATCAGCTCGATGCTCGCGGCGCTCGGCACCGCGTCGCTCGAGACGCTGGTCGCCGAGACCGTGCCCGAGGCGATTCGGCTGCGCGAGCCGCTCGCGCTCTCGGGCGCCGCGTCGCGAGAAGACTGCGGAGAGAACGAGCTTGTCGCGGAGCTCTACGCGCTCGTCCGCCAGAATCGCGTGATGAAGAGCTACATCGGCATGGGGTACTACGACTGCATCACCCCGCCCGTCATCCTGCGAAATGTGCTGGAGAACCCGGGATTTTACACCCAGTACACGCCCTACCAGGCGGAGATTTCGCAGGGGCGGCTCGAGGCGCTCCTCAATTTCCAGACGATGGTCTCCGACCTGTGCGGGATGACCCTCGCCAACGCGTCGCTGCTCGACGAGGCGACGGCCGCCGCCGAGGCGATGACGATGTGCCACCGCATCGCCAAAGAGGGCAGCGCGTTCTTCGTCGCCGACGATTGCCACCCGCAAGTGATCGCGGTCGTGGCGACACGCGCGGAGCCCCTCGGGATCGAGGTCGTGGTCGGCCCCACCGCGGGCCTCGACCTCGACGCGAAGCCCTATTTCGGCGCGCTCTTCGCGTACCCTGCGACCGACGGCCGCATCGTCGATCTGCGCAGCGTCATCGCGCGCGTCCACGACAAGGGCGGGCTCGCGGTGGTCACGACCGACCTGCTCGCCCTCACGATGCTCGCGTCCCCGGGCGAGATCGGCGCCGACATCGCGGTCGGCTCGAGCCAGCGCTTCGGCGTGCCGCTCGGCTTCGGCGGGCCGCACGCGGCCTTCCTCGCGACCGACGAGAAACATGCGCGGTTTACGCCGGGCCGCATCATCGGCGTCTCCAAGGACGCCAAGGGCAAGCGCGCGCTGCGCCTCGCGCTCCAGACCCGCGAGCAACACATCCGCCGCGACCGGGCCACCAGCAACATCTGCACGGCGCAGGTGCTGCTCGCGATCATCGCGGGGATGTACGCGGTCTACCACGGGCCCGACGGCCTCCGGCGCATCGCCGAGCGCGTACGCTCGATGGCGCTCGCGACCGCCGCCGGGTTGCGCAAGCTCGGCTGGGGCGTCGCCGATAGCACGTTCTTCGACACGCTCCGCGTCACCACGACGCGAGACGAGGCGTCGGTGATCCTCGAGCGGGCCGAGCAGGCCGGGCTCAACCTGCGCGTTCACGACGACGGCTCGCTGGGGGTCTCGGTCGACGAGACCACCACGCTCGCCGATGTCGCCGCGCTGCTCGGCGTGTTCGCCGCCGGCAAGGGCGACGCGCCCGACCCGGCCTCGCTCGCGCCGGCCGACGTGTCGCTCCCCGCGTCGCTCGCGCGCCAGACGCCGTACCTGACGCACCCGGTGTTTCGGACTCATCACTCGGAAACGGAGCTTCTTCGCTATCTTTTCCGGCTGCAGAGCCGCGATCTCTCGCTCACGACGAGCATGATCCCGCTCGGGTCGTGCACGATGAAGCTCAACGCGACGAGCGAGATGATCCCGGTGACGTGGCCCGAGATCGGCAAGATTCACCCGTTCGCGCCCGCCGACCAGTGGAAGGGCTACGCCCGCATGCTCCAGGACCTCGAGACCTGGCTCGCGGAGATCACGGGGTTCTCGGCCACGAGCCTCCAGCCCAACGCCGGCGCCCAGGGCGAGTACGCAGGGCTGCTCGTCATCCGCGCGTACCACACGAGCCGCGGCGACGTGGGGCGCGACGTCTGCCTGATCCCGACGTCGGCCCATGGCACGAACCCCGCGACGGCCTCGCTCGCAGGGATGAGGGTGGTCGCCGTCGCGTGCGACGACAGCGGCAACGTCGACGTCGACGACCTGCGCAAAAAGGCCAAGGAGCACGCCGAGAAGCTCGCCTGCATCATGATCACGTATCCGTCGACCCACGGCGTGTTCGAGGAGCAGATCCGTCAGATCTGCGAGATCGTGCACGCTAACGGCGGGCAGGTGTACATGGACGGCGCGAACCTGAACGCGCAGGTCGGCCTCTCCAAGCCGGGCGAGTTCGGGCCCGACGTCTGCCACATCAACCTGCACAAGACGTTCTGTATCCCCCACGGCGGCGGTGGGCCCGGCATGGGCCCCATCTGCGTCGCCAAGCACCTCGCGCCGCACCTGCCCATGCACCCGCTGGCGTGGAAAAACCGCGGCTCGACGAAGGCGATCGGCCCGGTGAGCGCGGCCCCGTACGGCAGCGCTTCGATCCTGCCCATCCCCTGGATGTACATCGCGATGATGGGCGCGGGGGGCCTGACGCGGGCGTCGCAGGTCGCGATCCTGAACGCCAACTACATGGCCAAGCGCCTGGAAAAAGAGTTCGACATCCTCTACCGCGGCGCGCGCGGCCGCGTGGCGCACGAGTTCATCCTCGACTGCCGGCCGTTCAAGAAGAGCGCGGGGGTCGAGGTCGAGGACATCGCCAAGCGGCTCATCGACTACGGCTTTCACGCACCCACGATGAGCTTCCCGGTGGCGGGCACGCTGATGATCGAGCCGACCGAGAGCGAGCCGAAGGCCGAGCTCGACCGGTTCTGCGACGCGATGCTCCTCATCCGTGAAGAGATCCGCCAGATCGAGCAGGGCAGCCTCGACCGCGCCGACAACCCGCTCAAGCACGCCCCCCACGCGGCCGACGTCGTCACCGCCGACCACTGGCCGCACGCCTACCCACGGCAGCAGGCCGCGTACCCCGCGCCGTGGACGCGCGAGCACAAGTTTTGGGCGCCGGTGAGCCGCGTCGACAACGCGTACGGCGACCGCAACCTCGTCTGCGCCTGCCTCCCGATGGAGGACTACGCCCCCGCTGCCAGCTGAACCAGCGCCTCGAGGGCGCGCTCGGCCGCGCTCTTGTTGCACGATAGCCAGCCCGCGATCGCCGACGCGTCGGGTGGCTCGTCGGCCCGCGCGATGCGCCCGACGACGCGCTCGAGGACGTCGGCGCGCACCACGATCGGGCCGACGGGCAGGTAACCGACCGCGGTGGAGAGCTCGGCCGCGATCACGCCGCTCGACGGGATCGAGACCTCTCGACCCGTCGGCCAACGCGGCGCCGCGCGGCCGCTCGCCACCGTCGCGACGGCGACGAGCGCGACGCGTGCCGCGACCGCGTCGGGCTTCAAGAGGCGCGGCATGTAGAGCGCCGCGCGGCCGAGGACGACCTGCGCGCGCGAGAAGATCGCGCGGTCGTCGTCGGTGAGCGCGGAGAGCTGCTCGGCGGCCCCGCGGGCAGCGGCCGTGCCGAGCCCGCGCGCGACGAGGTGGGCCACGCCCCGGCCCGCCGGTGAGAGCCCGTCGAGATCGCGGAGAGAGCCGCCGAGCTCGGCCACGAGATCGCGGGCGAAGGCCACGAGCCGGCGCGCCAGACGCAGTCGCGCGCCCGGGTCGACCTCGAGGGTGACGACGACCTCGGGCAGCTCCAGGCTGCGGCCCGGGGCGAGGCGACCGACGGTGCGGCCGTCGCACGCGATCGCGCCGCGGGGGTCCACACGGAACCGGTGGTGCTCGGCCTCGATGACGCGGTCGATCGAGAAATCGTCGCGGCTCTCGGCTTCGCCAGGCGCTGGCGGCACCCGATCTCGAAGTGCCGCGAGGGCGGCGAACGGCGAGCTACCGGGGGCGGGGGGCGCGGCTCTCGCCTGCGACGTCTTGCGCTTTTCGGCGACGAAGCGCGCGACCAGGAGCTGGTGGAGCCGATCGCTGATCCGGTCCTCGAGATCGCGGGCCCGCTCGCCGAACCCGCGGGAGCCGTCGAGCCAGCCGCTCTGGTTCGCGGCATAGCTCCAGAGCCTGATCTCGGCCAGTCGATGGAGCAGGGTGTCGATATCCTCGCCGAGGCGCGCGATCGTCGTCATCTCGCGATCGACCCACGCGCTGTCGATGCGCCCCGCCGGCCCGGTGAGGAGGAGGTAGAGCTTGGCGAGGGTCTCGACGTGGTCGCCGAAGCTGATCTTCTTGTAGTCGGGGACGGCCGCGACCTCCCACAAAAGGCGGACGTCGGCCGGGGTGGTCGCGCGATCGCGGACGTCGGCGCGGCCGGCGAGCGCAGCGAAGGCGCGCTCGTCGTCGGGGGGAGAGACGCGACGGAACGCGGGTGACGGTGCGGGCGCCCGCAGCGATTCGGAGAGCGCCTCGATCGAGGTGAAGTCGAGCGCAGCGCTCCGCCAGAACAGCCGCTCGATCTTGGGCAGCCGGTGCGTCTCGAGCGCGCGTACCCAAGCGTCGGGCAAGCGGGGGCAGGGGGCGAGCGTGCCGAACGTGCCGTCTTGCACGTAGCGACCGGCGCGGCCGGCGATCTGGGCGAGCTCGGCGAGCTCGAGGTCGCGCGACTCGCGACCGTCGAACTTGCGGACGTCCGCGAACGCCACGTGCGAAAGATCGAGGTTGAGGCCCATACCGATGGCGTCGGTCGCGACGACGTGGTCGACCTCACCCGCCTGGTAGAGCGCGACCTGCGCGTTGCGGGCCCGCGGCGAGAGCGCGCCCAGGACGACGGCCGCGCCGCCGCGCTTCTCTCGCAGCCGCTCGGCGATTTCGTAGACCCGCTGGGCGGAGAACGCGACGACGGCGCTGCGCTTCGGCAGCGAGCCGAGCGTCGAGGTGCCGGCGTGCGCCAGCGTCGAGAGGCGTGGGCTCTGCGCCACCGTCGCGTCCGGCACCAGCTCGCCGAGGACGGGGGCCATCGTGGCCGAGCCCAGCAGCCAGGTCTCCTGGGTGCCCTTCATCGACAGGATGCGCTCGGTGAAGACGTGTCCGCGCTCTCGGTTCGAGGCTAGCTGGACCTCGTCGATGGCGACGAAATCGACCGACCGTTCGGTGGGCATCGCCTCGACGGTGGCGATGACGTACCGGGCGCCCTTCGGGACGCGCTTCTCTTCACCGGTGACGAGGGCCACCCGGCTCTCGCCGCGCTCGGCGGTGACACGGTCGTACACCTCGCGGGCGAGGAGCCGGAGCGGAAGCCCCAACATTCCGCTGGGATGCTCGAGCATGCGCGTGATCGCACGGTGGGTTTTGCCCGTATTGGTGGGCCCGAGCTGGAGCGTCGTGCGCGTCACGGCGTGATCGAGGAGTACACACCTAGCGGTGTCGGTTCGTGAGAATGAGCGGAGCAGCGAGAATGCATTGCCATCTACCAGAGATCTCGCGTTTCATCGGATGATGGTCCAACTCGCCTCTTGTCGCACGGAGCGTCTGGGTGAAGCCGAGCTCGACGCGCTCTCGGCCTCGCTGGAGGGGCCACCGATATTCATCGCGGCCTTCGCGTCGGCTTCGTTCGATCTCGCCGACGTGCTCGCGACGCTCGGCTCTCGCTTTCCTGACGCGGTGGTGGTGGGCTCGACGACCGCGGGCGAGTTTACGCACGAGGGCGACGGCAACAAGACGGTCGCGCTGTTCGCTTTGTCGGGCGACTACCGGGTGCACGCAGGGATGGCGACGGGCCTCGCCGCCAGCCCCGACGGCGCCGTTCGAGCCGCCCTCGAAGGGCAGCCGTCGCGCCTCGCGGGCTACCCGTTCCGCACGCACGTGGTCCTCCTCGACGCGCTCGCAGGCCACGGAGAAGAGGCGGCGCTCCTCGTCGCCGCCACGCTCGGTGACGTGCCGCTCGTCGGTGGGGCGGCGGGCGACGACCTCGCCATGACCAAGACCTACGTGGGGTTGAATGGCCGCGCCGCGTCGGACGCGATCGTGGTCGCCTCGATTTTCTCGAAGAAGAAGCTCGGCGTCGGCGTCTGCCACGGTCACCAGCCGTTGTCGGACCCGATGAAGGTGACGCGCGCGAACGGCAGCGTGGTCGAAGAAATCGACGGTCGCCCCGCGTGGGACGTGTGGCGCGAGCGAACGCGCCAGCGCGCTAAAGAGCTCGGCCTCGATCCGGAGGAGAGCCCGGGGGCGTACCTGCTGCGGTTCGAGGCTGGTCTCCGGATCGGCGACGAGTACAAGGTCCGCGCCCCGCTCGCGCCGAAGCCGGGGGGCGGCATCCTGTTCGCGACGCCGGTGCTGGAGGGCACGGTGTTCCGGATCATGGAAAGCGACGCATCGGCGCAGATCGAGAGCGCGGTGGTCGCGGCACGGGAGGCGCGGGCCGACATGGGCGGGGGCGCCGTCGAGGGCGCGCTCGTGTTCGATTGCATCTGCCGCAAGCTCATCCTCGGCGACCGCTACGTCGACGCGCTGCTCAGCGTGTCGGCCGAGCTGGGCGGCGCGCCCCTCGCTGGTTTCGAGACGTACGGAGAGATCGCCATGAACTCGGGGGACATGAGCGGTTTTCACAACACGACCACCGTGGTGCTCGCGTTCCCCCGCCATGGAGACTGACACACTCGAAGGCATCATCTCCCTCCTCGCACCGAGCATCGGAGAGGACACGGCACGGACGGTCGTCACGCGAGAAGCGGCCGCCCTCGGCCTCGGGCCGCAGCTCACGGTTGCAGAGGCCACCCACCTGCTTCGACAGATCGAGAACCTCTCCGGGCCGGCTGGCCTCGCGGCCCGCCTCGCCCTCGTGCGCGCGCGGCGCGTGAGGACGCAGTCGGTGACGATGACCGCGATCCCGGCCCCCTCCCAACGGGCGGTGCGTGAGCACCCGACGTCGAGCCAGGACGATGCGCCGCCGCCCTCTCACGGCCGCGACGCGGTGCCGGTGGCGGATCTCGCCGCCCTCTTCGCGAAGTCGCTCGGCGAGACGGTGGCCGAAGCGCTCGTGAAAAAGGCGATGGCTCGTGGCGGCTTGAGCGGTCGGAGCATCACCCGGCGCGAGGCGGCGCTGATCCTCGATCAGATCGAGGCCGAGGGGGGCGTCGCCGGCGCGGTCGCGCGGTTCGCGAAGGTTCGCTTCCTCTTGAAATACGCCTGACCATAGCTTGCCGCTTTCGAATCGCGTGGATGCGAGGTAGGGTCCCACCCTGGGCGCTCGCGCGCCCTCGCTATGGAAGTCAGTTCTCGCGACGCATTGGTCGAGCTGCTCGGCGCGTCGATAGGGGCAGCCGAGGCGCGTGCCGCCGTCGACCGTGAAGCCGATGCGATGAAGCTCGGGCGCAACCTCACGACCGCCGAGGGGTTCGAGGTGCTCAGGCGCGTGGAGAGCGCGGGTGGCCCCCCGGGGCTGGCGGCGCGCATCGCGCTGCGGCGGCTCCAGCGCAGCTCGCCCGCTCAAGCATCCGGCCAATACCGCGCGGCCAGCAGCGACGGCCCGGTCGAGGTGGCCGAGATAGAGCGGCTGCTCGCGATCGGGCTGGGGGCTCCGAAGGCGCGCGAGCTGGTTCACCACGCGATGGCTATCCTCGGCGTCGCGGGAGAGGTGCTCGACCGCGACGCCGCCGCACGGCTGCTCGATGCCATCGCCGAGACGCACCCCACCATGGCGAGCTACGCGCGGTTCGCCAAGGTGAAGATATTGCTCACCTGACACGTCGGTGCCGCGCCTCCCGCCGTGCATTATGCTGGCGTGGTGCGCGGCTCCTCCGTCGTCCTGTGGCTCGCCGTCGGTAGCGCGATCGCCGGGGCGAGCGCGTGCGGCGACGACGCGACCGATCCGACCGATGGCGCTGGCGCCGGTGCCACCGTCTCCGGCTCCGGGGGAGCGAGCAGCAGCGCGTCGCAGACCGCGAGCTCGTCGTCGACCGGCGTCCTACCGCCAATCTTCGATGTCACCGGCGTCGTCGTCGATCAGAACGGCGAGCCGGTCGATCAGGCCATCGTCATGCAAGGCGGTGGCGCGCGGAGCATGCTCACCGGGCCGGACGGCGCGTTCACCTGGACGCTGACCGACGAGATCGCAGGGCCGCCCGTCATCGTCGCCGCCAAGACCGGCTACCGCACCGCGGGCGAAGAGCTCGAGCTGGTTCCTGACGGTCCTGTCACGCTTACGCTCTACGCAGCCTCGCCGCCCGACAACGAGGCTTACACGTGGGGCCACCCCGGCGTCGGTGACCCCAGCGTCGACACGTCGACGGCGTTCTGTGGCCACTGCCACACCACCTTTGCTGCAGAGTTCAACGCATCGGCCCACGCGCGTGCGACACGTGATCCCCGGGTGCAGGACCTGTACGCGGGCGTGGCATCGGCGATCGGGTCCGCCGCCGAATGCGCGTCGGCCGGCGGCGTCTGGCGCGTCGGGCGTGTGCCCGGCTCGCCCGCCGCCACCGCGCCGCGCTGCTACGTCGGCTTCGGCGCCCTGCCCGACCTGAACGGCTGCGGTGGCCCCGCCGAGCTCGCGTGCGACAACCCGGCGCTGCCGGCGCCGTCGCAGCCCACCGCGTTCGGCGCCTGCGCGGATTGCCACGCGCTCGGCATGGACGGGCCATTGGGCGGGCGCGACCTGCTCGACGCCGAGGGCATCGGGTTCGAGTTCGGCAACCACTGCGACGCGTGTCACAAGGTGAGCGACATCGACATCGACGCGCCGCCCGGCGCGGGCGGCCGGCTGGTGATGCAGCGCCCGCGCGAGAAGATCGGCGATCCGATCCAGGGGATGACACGACAGGTCATGTTCGGGCCCTACCCCGACGTGCCGATCGCCTTCATGGGCGGCAGCTATCAGCCCAAGTTCTCGACCGCCGAGCTCTGCGCCGGCTGCCACGAGCACAAGCAGGCCGCGCTCGTGCTGGGCGGCTCGCTCGACCCGGCGCGTTGGCCCGACGGTCTGCCCACCCACGCCACGTACACCGAGTGGCAAGACGGCCCGTTCACGTCTACGCCTTGCCAGGGCTGCCACATGCCCCCCAAGAACGATCTGTTCAACGCCGTCGACGTCTCGAGCCCCGAGCTGAGCGGTATCGCCGGTGGGTTCCAGCGCTCACCGGACCAGATTCGCTCGCACTCGTTCCGCGGCCCGCTCGCGATCGTCGACGGGATGCCGCGGCTGCTCTCTACCGCCGCGACCCTCGACCTCGTCGCCGGCGTGATGGGCGGCGCGATCGAGGTGACGGCCACCGTCGAGAACATCGGGTGCGGGCACGCGCTGCCGACCGGTGAGCCGATGCGTGCCCTCGTCCTCGTGGTGCAAGCCGACGCTTGCGGTGCGCTGCTCGCGGCCAGCGCCGGCTCCACCATCGACGACGTGGGAGGCGAGCGCGCGCGGGGCTTGGTCGGGGTCGACGCCTCCGTCGTCGGCACGACCGTCACGTGGCCCGAGGGCGCCGCGGTCGCGTCGCCCGGGCAAGTCGTACGCGTCGTCCGGGCGACGGGCGGTTTCGTCGACTACGAGGGCATCGGGCTCTTCGCCGATCCGATGCTGACGGCCGACGCGAAGGGTTTGCCGCTCGAGATCGCGGTGGGCCGCGCCGTCGTCGTCGCGGTCGCGGGGGCCGACATCGCGGTCGACGCCGCGCTTGGCGTGCAGGCTGGCGACCGAGTCGTGATCGCCGACTCCGAGGCGGCGCCGTTCGTCGACGGCGAGCCGTCGCGGGCCCTCGCGGGGGCGAGCGGGCTCTCGTTCGGGAAGATCCTCGTCGACCCGGCTGGCCGCCGGCGCGTGCCGCATCATCGCGCGGTGGACATCGTGCGCGACAATCGGATCGCGCCCACCGGCAGCCACACGACAGCGCACACGTTCGCGTTCGGCGCTGGCTGCACCGAGGCGACCGTCAAGGCGACGCTTCTCTATCGGCCCCACCCGCTCGATCTCTCCACCGAGCGTGGGTGGGAGGCGCGCGACTACGTCGTGGTCGAAGAGCTCGCGACCGTGCCACTCCCGTGACGCGCGTCACCGGCTCCGGGGCTCGTCGCGCCCGGCCCGCAGCGCCAGCGCGAGCGGCCTCGTCTCGAAGACGGCGCGGTAACGCGCGATGATCGGATCGAGATCGAGATCGAGCTCGGCGTCACCGAGCGCGCGCGCGGCGTCTCTGCGGAGCAGCAGCATGCCGAGCTGGTCGTAGAAGTCGCACCGCTCGCACGCGGGGTAGGCCTCGCGCAGCCAGTCGACGAGGGCCGGGTCGGGCCCCGCGAGAGCAAAGAGCGCGGGGAGGTCGCCGGCCCGCACCGCGGCGTGGCCCTCGTCGCTCGTCAGGGCGAGCGCCAGCGCCGGACCGCGGAGACCGGCGAGCGGTGCGGCGCTGCCGGATCGCGCGAGCAGATCACCGAACACGCCGTCGTCGAGCGCCGCGAGCCAGGCGGCGAGGGCGTCGGACGGCGCGTCTTCCAGGAGGGCGCGTGCACGATCGTGCTCGCCGCCCCGGAGCGCGACGGCGGCGCAGAGTCGGCGCGCCTCTTGGGCGTCGGTGTCGTCGAGCGACGCCGCGAGCTCGAGGGCCCGATCGCAGCGTGCGGTCGCGGCGGCGTGATCGCCGAACACGCTGCGGTGCGCAGCCAGCGACGTCTCGATCGAGGCCGCCTCCACGGTCGTGAGACGCTCGCGCTGCGCATCCGTCA
>CALKVR010001126.1 GCA_938004815.1 uncultured Polyangiaceae bacterium
GCCGGGGACGAGGTTACGAGACCAGTCGACGCGCATGAGGCATCGCCGGCCCCACGGGCGCGACATGTCTTCGACCAGCTCGCCGTCCCGCTCCACGAGATCGAAATGCGCTTCGATCGCATAGACGAGGAGCGGGTCCCCTCGATAGGGAAAGCACTCGACGACCTCGCCCTCGGGGTCGCGGCAGATCACGCCTGGCTCGCCGGCGTAACCCTGAGCGATGCCATTGTCAGGTTCGGCGACGCACGGCAGCTCGATCTCCGAGGCGCTGGCGAAGCAGCGCGTCCCCGGCGAGAGCGTGCCCGTCTGACGCGGGACGGCGGCGGGCGCTTGCGGCTCGCCGGCGAGCGACTCGGCATCGCGACCGGGCGCGAGCTCGTACCCGCGATAGCCGACGAGCCGATCTTCCAGGATCTCCCACCGAACGACGCCGGCCGTGCCCTGCACGCCTTCGAACGTGTAGGCCTCGTCCAGCGCCACTTCGGTGATCGTGACCTGTGCGTACCACTCGCCGTAGAGGTCGTCCTTGGCCACGACGCCGTCGGCATCATAGGGAGCGACCTCGTCGTCGCAGCCCCAGGCGGCGGTGGTAAGAATCACAGTGGCGAGGCAGAGGACGGCTCGGACATTCATCACTGCACCCCGGTCGCCAAGGCGTCGAATTGGTGGATGATGGATCGCAGGAGCGCGGCGTCTCTCGCCACCTCTTGGAGCTCGGCCTCGAGCAGCGCCCGACCGTCGTCGCTCAAGTCCCCGGCCTCGAGCGCGACCGTGATCGCCGCGCCGCGCTCGACCACGATCGCCCCCACGTATTGGCCGAGAGCGGACGGCTCGAGCGCGCGCAAGGCGCCGTAGGCGATGCCGGTCTCGGGGTCGATGAACGACACGATCTCGTGCCCCGGGCTGACTGGAGGCTCCTCGGCCGTGCCGACACGAAACACGCGAAAGCGGTCAGCGATCCGGTAGTTTAGGCTCTCGCGGAGGTACGCCGCGACGTAAGGCACCGCCACGTAGCGCTCGAGATCGTCGCGGGCCACGTCGAGCACGCAGCCCGGCGGCGGCGCCCCGGACAAACCGTTTGCGGTGAGAGGGTCGAGCGGATCGCTGAACGTGACAGTTCCGTCGGCATTGATGCGCGGCGAGAGCTTAGGATCCGCGAGAAACGTCGAGGAGGCGAGAACCATGACCGACCCCTCGAAGCCCAGAGACCACGGCGTCCCGAGATCGGCTACCAGCGGCTCGTAATGCCAGTCAGCGACGAGGCTGTACATCGCAGCTCGCCGGTCCGCGCGGTGGCCGATCTCCGAGATCTCGGGAAAGTCGGTGGTCGCTTGGTACAGCGTATCGAGCCGGCGGCCAGCCCCCCGCGGCACGACCAGCGCGTCCGGACCGGCCGAAGAGTCGGGCGGACACGTGACGAATCCATCCTGACTGACGACCGGACCATACGCGGGCGTCGATAGCACCCGCCCGAGGGTATTGACGGCGACGTACGCGCCAGCGAACCAAAGCCCATCCCGCGGGGTCGAATAGTCGAGCGGATACGTCGACGACCACGACATGCCGTGCTGGTAGATGTTTCGAAACGGCAAAAAGAACCTCGTGAGCGATCGCGCGAACCGCGTCTCGGGCGTACCGCGGAACCGCGCGCGGTCGCGGCGATGGTTGGAGATGACGTCGTGCTCGTACCGGCTCGCGATCGCGACGGCCATCTCGTAGGGGTCGGCGCCCGCATCGAACGTGAGGCAGCCCTCGGGGCCACCCAACTCGTAGTCCGTGCAGGCCTCGTAGGGGACGGGGACGAGCGTGGCTGCCGATCCGAGCTCGAGATCGGCGAGCACCTCGTCCCACCGCACCCAGCGCCGTTTGCGGAGCGCCGCGACCCCGGCCGCGGCGTCACCGGCTCCAAGCAGATAGGGCACCTGCGCGTAGTGGAACCTACGCACGGGGGCCTGCGTGAACCGGTCAGTCGCGAGAAAGGCGGCCCGAGCCGCGTCACGCAGCTCGGGATCGATCGTCTCGGCGGGGCTGTCGAAGACCTCGACGCGCCCCGAGTAGAGGAGCATCAGCGCCGCCCGATCGAACCGCCCCAGCCGAGGCGCATTGTCGAAGGTAGCCGAGTAGTCCATCACCGACGCGTAGGCCTCGGCAGGCATCCCTGCCTCGAGCTGCTCCTGACTCGGCTGGGCCGAAGCGATGATGTCGGCTAGGCCGTCGAGCTCGGAGGCGGGCTTCAGTGTCGACTGGCGCAGGTCCCAGTAGCGATCCGTGTAGTTGATGGCGTCATGCGACGAGCGGAAGTTGTGTCGCAGGCCGAAGGTGTGACCGACCTCGTGCGCGATCAGACCGGCCGCGATCACGCGCCGGATCTCGCGCCACGCGCTCGCGCCGGGTACCAGCTCGGGCGACGGGAAGTCCTTGAAGCGGGAGGCCGTACCGAGCGTGAACGGGTCATAGAACTCCGCGAGCGTCACGTTGTTCTCCAGCGCTCGGCGCTGGCGCGCAGAGACAGCGTCAATCATGGCGAAGTCGGCATACGTGCCGCTGCTCTCCGGCTCTGCCGACTCGACGGCGAGGAGCGACGCTGCGGTCGTGTCCTCGGCGACGGCTGCGGCGAGCAGCTCTCGCCCGCGGCTGGATGTGAACGCGACCGAGCTGGCGATGCCATGCTCCAAGTCGCGCGCGCCCGCTTCTCCGAGGAGGGCGACGTCAGCGGGCAGATCGGCGATGCCGCGCTGGAGGAGGCGGCGACGCAGCGCGGCCGTAGGATCGGTGAGGTCGAGCGTCGCTTCGCCCGAGGTCAGCTGGTCGACCGCATCGACCT
>CALKVR010001127.1 GCA_938004815.1 uncultured Polyangiaceae bacterium
CGTGTCACCCGCGCCGCGCGACGTCGCGTTCGTTTCGACGTTCGACGAGACAGGGCGGATCGGCGGCGGCGTCGTGTCGCTCGAGGCCGCCCCCGACGGCTTCCACCGCGGATCGTGCCCCATCGGCCCGGGGGTCACGGCGCTGACCGTCTCGAGCGATCCGCACGAGACGAGCGGCGCGACCGTGACCTGGCCCGGGCCCGCGCGCTCCGGCGCTGCCGACGCGCCGAGGTTGACCGTCGCCCTCGACGGACTGCCGCGAGCGGCCAAAGAAGAGGCGACCCGGTTGTCTCACGTCCGGACGTTGACGACGGCGGCGCTCTCCCTCGCGGCCGCTCTGGAGATCGCGATCCTCCTCGGCACGCGCCGCGAAGCCGCGCGCGCCGCCGCCGCACGATCGGAGGAAAACGCCAGGGATGGGGCCGGTCATTCCCGCCTCACACCGCGATCGAGCTGGGCGTTTCTCGCCGCGATGTCGGGCCTCGTTCTCCTCGCGCTCGCGGGGATGCTCGGGCTCGTCGTCCTGCGTTGACCGAGCCGCACTCCCCCCTCTCGCGTGAGGGGACCGGGGGGTGAATCAGCGGGACAGCGCCCTCCAGCAATCCGACGTTGCGAGATCCTCCAGCCTGCTACGCTGCCGGGGTGCGCAGGCTCGTGGGCATCGTCTGGGTCGGGTTCTTCGCCGCGACCGCGGCCGTGACGTACCCGGCTCCGGCCGACGCGCAGGACTTCTCGGTCGGGGGCCGCAAGAAGGGCGGCAAGGGGACGAAGTCGGGCGGCGGCAACCCTGCGGGCGGCAAGCCGGCGGGCGGCAAGCCGGCGGGCGGCGACAAGCCCTCGAGCGACGGTGACAAGGGCAAGGGCCCCGAGGTCCTGATACCTCGATACACCGCGATCGTCCTCGCGCAGCCCGGCGTGCCCTTTCCTCTACAGCGACTCGCGCAGCTCTACCGCGAGCGCGACGGCAACCTCAAGAAGCTGATCGAAGACTTCGAGGCCAAGGCCAAGGCCACCGGCGACGACGGCTGGGCCGCCAAGATCGCGCTCGCCGGCCTGCAAAAGATGGACGGCGACGTCGATGCCGCGATCGCCACCTACACCTCGGCGATCGCAGACAAGCCCAAAGAGCCGGCGCCGCTCCTCGCCCTCGCGCAGCTCGAGGTCGATCGCGGCGGCAAGAAGGCAGCCGTCGGGCACTACGAAAAAGCGCTCCCCCTCATCAAGGGCGACGCCGAGGTCGAGCAGACGACGCGCACGCTGATGAACCTTTCGGTCGAGCTGAAAGACTTCGAGGCCGCACGCAAGCACCACGCCGCGCTCGTCAAGAAATCACAGGGCTCGCTGTTCGTGAAAGCGGAGCTCGGGCGCGCTCTCCTCGCCAAGCAGCACTACGACCTCGCCGAGGCCGAGTTCCGCGAGCTGGTCAAGGCGTCCGCCGGCGACAACCGCGCGCTCGGCCCCGCGCTCCGCGATCTCGGCAACGCGCTCGCCAAACAAAAGAAAATGACCGAGGCCATGGACACGCTGAAAAAGGCGTTGTCCGCCGCGGCGGGCTCCTCGGGCATCCGGGCCGAGATCCTCGTCATCATGACCGAGGCGTTCCGCGCCGAGGGCAAGCTCGACGAGCTCGTCGCCATCCTGGAGAAAGAGACCGGGCAGGACTTCCAGCGTCTCGCGACCCTGGGGGCTCTCTACGAAGAGACGGGCAACGTCGAGAAGGCGCTCGCTACCTACCGCAAGGCGCTCGCGATCGATCGGAACCACGTCGACACGCGCGTCAAGGTCGTGCACCTCCTCCAGACCGCGGGCGACCTCGACGCCGCGACCAAGGAGTACGAGGCGCTGATCAAGGCGGCGCCCAACAACCCCGACTTCGTCTTCGAGCTCTGCGAGACGCTGATTCAGCGCGGTGATCGCCCCAAGGCGCTGCGCCTCTTGAAAGAGCTCGAGGGCCGCACGCAGGAGCCCGACGTGCTCGCGGCGGTCGCCGATTTCTACGAGCGCGTCGAAGAGAAGGACAAGGCGATGGCGCTGCTCCAACGCCTGGCCGGCTCGGGCGGGGGCGGCGACCCCACGTTCTTGATCGATCTCGGCGATCGGTACTTCCAGGCCGGCGACAAGAAGAAGGCCCTCGACACGTGGGCGCGTCTCCGCACGATCATCCCGAGCCGCTCCAAGTCGAGCTTCACCCTCGGTGAGGTCTACCTCGAGCACGACATGCCCGAAGAGGCGCTCGAGGCGCTGCGCGAAGCCGTCAGCCTCGAGCCGAAGAACATCCACTACAAGAAGGCGCTCGCCATCGCCCTCGAGCGCACCGCGCCGGGCACCCCGCTCGCGGGCGAGCGCTTCGGGCAGGCGGTGGCGATCTGGGAAGAGCTGCTGAAAGGCGCCAAGAACGACGCGAACCTCTCACGTGAATGTCGCACGCACATCGTGAGCATCTGGTCGGTGACCAAGGAGCTCGCCACCCGGCTCGGGCCCCTCAAGCAGCGCTTCGAGGCCGACCCGCCCGATCTCGAGGCGGGCCGCTTGCTCGCCGAGGTGCAGCGCAAGCTGAGCAAGCTCGCCGACGCCGAGGCGACACTTCGCGCGGTCGTGGCCAAGGCCCCCGGCGACGAGGCGTCGCTGCTCGCCCTCGAGAACGTGCTCGTGCGCCAGCAGAACCTCTCGGGCGCGATCGAGGTTCTGGAGAAGCTCGCGAAGCTCAACGACAAGGCCGCCCGCCAGTACTACCAGCGCATGGCTCAGTACTCGGCCGAGCTCTACAAGGACGAGGACGCGATCAGGTACGCGGCCAAGGCCGTCGAGCTCTCGCCCGAAGACGCAAACGGCCACCAGAAGCTCGGCGACATGTACCGCAAGCGGCAGGACTTCGCGAAAGCCATGGCGGAGTACCGCCTGGCCATCTCGAAGAACGATCGCTTGTGGCCGGTCTACTTCGATCTCGCCGAGCTCCAGCTCTCGGCGGGCGAGTCGGCCGAGGCCGATCGGCTGTTCC